>QMOC01000448.1 GCA_003648085.1 Chloroflexota bacterium | reverse complement strand
TTGAGGAGGCCCTGGGCCGGCCGGTCACATGGGACGAGGCGGCCGAGGCGCTGGCGGCGGGCTTCGCCGAGGCGCTGAACCTGCGCCTGGAGCCGGGCACACTGACCACCGAGGAGCGGGCCTGGGCGGAGGAGTTGCGGGCGGAGAAGTACGCCACGGACGAGTGGACAGGGCGCGTTTGACTATACGCCCGGACGTGCTATACTCAACACACCCTTTGACGTTTCACGTTTGGCGTTTGACGTTTGACGTTTCACGTTTCACGTTTCACGTTTCACATTTCACGTGCCCCCACATAGAAAACCTGTGGCAACCACTCTAACATTCTCGTGACATGATCATTGGCTCCTGCATCGTCGAACTACATCTCCCCGGTAATGGCTCGCTGAAGGGTAAGCGTAGCATCCTCAAGCCGCTTCTGACCCGCCTGCGCCGCGAGTTCAACCTGGCCGCCGCCGAAGTGGCCCACCACGATGTCTGGCAGTCGGCCGAGGTGGCCTTCGTCACCGTCGCCAATGACCCCGGCCGCGTCCACACCGTCCTCGAACGGGCCGTGCGCTGGATCGAAATCTACCATCCCGAAGTGCAGGTCGTGGACTGGCAGATCGAGGTCTTCTGACCGGCTCAGGACTGAGGCCCATTGTCGGAGACCAGGCCGTTGAGAGCGTCGTCCCAGCACTCGCAGGCGACGCGCACCTCGTCGCCGCGAGTCAGCGTGCCCTCGTAGGGCATCACGTCCTCGTGGGCCGTCCAGCCCGAAAGCACCATCGGCACCGGCCCACTGCCGGCGGGGATCCACTCACCGTTGTAGCGACGGGCGAAGTGGAGGTGCGTCGCGTCGGCGAACCCGCCTTCGCAGGAGGGATGCCCAATGCGTTGCCCGCGCTGCAAGTAAGTGCCCGGCTCGACGCAGTCCTCGGCGTAGATGTGCATGTAGAGCAGCACCCATCCACTCTGTTCAAAGCCATCGCCATCCAGGTCCACCCACACCTCGCCGTTCTCGCTGCGCACCACCAGCCCCGGCGCGGCGGCTGTGACCCACTCTTTCGAGACCGTGCAGTCTGGGATCTTATCGCCCGGCACAAAGTCGAGCGCGGCGCGGCCGCTGCCGTTCCCCCACCCCCCGTGCGGGCCTCCGGTGAAGTACCAGGTGCGCCCGGCCTCCCAGGGCAATCGCAACTCCGGTTGCACCAAGTCGGGCGGCACCAGTGGGTCCACCGTGTAGGCGAAGGGGTTGCCAAAAAGATGCTCGTAAGTGACCAGGAAGCCCTCGGGGCCGATCAATTTCAGCCACTCATCCCAGGTGGCGGAGAGTTCGGCCAAGCAGTTCTGCACACCGGCGGTGCCCGGGTTGAGCCCTGGCGCGATGGCGGCACGGGTCCCATCGGTCAAACGTACCGTCGCGTGGTCACCCCGCTTCCAGCCGTAGTAACCCTCGTTGAGCCGCACCGCCGCCCAACTCAGTTGCTGGAACAGCCCTTCGTAGTACTCCTGGATGTGACCCAGCGGGTAGACGAGCGTCTCAGCAGCGGGCTGCGGCTCGGTGACCCATCCGGAGCGCAGTTCCAGAAGCGTCAACAGCACCCGAGGCCCCACACTGAAGCGCTGCGACACGAGTTGGACTATTTCCGCCCCGCTGAGCAAGCGGCCCTCGACCTCCTCGGCGTAGCCCGCCAGGTAGCCTCCCTGCTCGACCACAAAACCCTCCAGGTTGAAGTGGATGTAGGCCGGGCCGTAGACCAGTTCGCTATCGGGGATCAGTTTTAGGTACGGACCGGTTTGGGTGGCAGCGATGGGGATGACAAGTGTCTGACCGGCGCGGATGCTGTCGGCGTCGGGCAGGCCGTTGGCAGTGGTGATCTCCTCGACGGTGCAGCCGAACACGGCGGCGATTAGGCTCAGCGTCTCGCCGGGCTGCACGACGTAGGATTCCACACCTGTGCCGTCCGAGCGACCGGCAGGCGTCGGGTTGGGCGTGGGTGTGCTCGCGTATGCGCCGGAGTAGGCGGGTGATGGAGAGGGGACCGGGGTAGGAGTTGCCACGGGGATGGCTGGCGCACGAGATTCGACTTGCTCGGCGACCTCAGACCGTTGCTCGGACGCAGAGCGCGTGCAGGCAGCCGTGACGCATAGTGTGCAGATCCAGATCAAATATGACCAACGCCGCAGTCGTTTCATCACCGCCCAATTCCTCCACCACAAAATCGCCGCCCGATGGCGGCGAGGTGGAAGTCTACCAGGGATTGGGGAAAATGGCAAATGAAGATAGCCCGGCCACACGCATCGCGGTTCACGCCCCCGCGATCGGAGTCACGGGCCGGTGCCCAGGCTCTCCCCACTCCCGCTCGATGCGGTATAGGCACATCGGGTTGTCGCCCCGGCGGCCGGAGTATGTGACCGCCAGGCTGGTGCATCCGCCCTCACATCGTTCGCCGTAAGGGCAGTCGGCGCAGAAGCCGTAGCGGGTCGCCGGCCGGCGCCACGGGGCGAAGGTATCCCCTTCCCACAGTTCGGCCAGTGAGCACTCCCGCAGACTGCCGACCACGAACGTATCCGGCAGCGAGAGGCAACCCTTGATGCCACCGTCGCTGCGGATGCCCAGCGTGTTCCGGCCCGCGCCGCAACCGGCCCACACCTGGCCCGGCATGCGCAGACTGCGCAGTCGCGTCGAGCAGTAGCCGAAATCGTGCGCGCCGATGACGGGCAGCGCCGACCAGGGATATGTGGCCCGCATACGGGCGATGAAGAGGGCGGCGAAGTAGAACTCCAGCGGAGTCAAAAGGTCGCTGCGATGCAGCCGCTCACCGCCACCGCTGGCGACCTGGATCTGCCAACGGATGTCGCGGCCGACCAACAGCCGTGCGATGGCCGGTAACTCGTACAGGTTGCGCCGGGTGATGGTGGTGATGACCGCCACACGCAGCCCCGCCGCCTGCAAGTCGTCAATGGCGGCCAGGGTTCTGTCGAAGGCACCGGGGAGACCACGGATCCCGTCGTGGACGGCCGCACATCCTCCATCGAGGCTGGTGCCGATGGTGCGAGGCTCCAACGCCCGCAGTTGCGCGATGCGCTCGGGCGTGAGCAGGGTGCCGTTAGTGAAGATGA
>QMOC01000447.1 GCA_003648085.1 Chloroflexota bacterium | reverse complement strand
ACCCGTCGCCGTCGAAGTCACCGGCGGCCAGGGCCGAACCGAACCAATCGTTGTCCTCCGGCCCATCCCGGACGTATACGGGATCCTGGTGCCAGAACTGGGATGACGAGGAGAGCCCCCCGGCGGGCAAAGCGTACAGGACATTAACCGCGCCGCATCCTGACGCGGTATCAACGTCCTCCCCAGGGACACCGATGGCCAGGTCATCGCGACCATCGCCGTTGAAATCACCGGCCGCCAGCGAGTACCCGAAGTTGTCGGATTCCTCGGCCGAGTCATCAATGGATGTGTCGGCCTGGCTCCAGGTCTGCCCGCCCGTCGCGGAGAGGCCCGAGGAGGAGCCGTACAGGACGTTCACCACCCCGGCGGCGTTGATCTCCCCCCAATCATCGGAGGGGGCGCCTATGGCGAGGTCATCATAGCCGTCGCCGTTGAAGTCCCCGGCGGCCAGAGAGTACCCGAACTCATCGCCCGACTCCGCCGCACCCCCGAAGAAGTCGTCCTGATCCCATATCTGGTTGCCGTTGGCGGTGAGCCCGTCGGCGGAACCGTAGATGACGTTCACCGCGCCGGAGTCATTCTCATCCGCTTTGTCCTCAAAGGGGACGCCCACCGCCAGGTCATCGTAGCCATCGCCGTTGAAGTCGCCGGCGGCCAGGGCATACCCGAAGCCGTCCCCCTCCTCCACTCCGCCCTCGATGCCCGGGGTGCCCTGGTTCCACATCTCGTTGCCCGCGCTGGAGAGGCCATCGGCCGTGGCGTAGAAGACCTGCACCAGCCCGGCGTTCGATGTATCGCCGACATCTTCGTAGGGAACGCCCACGGCCAGGTCGAAGTACCCGTCGCCGTTGAAATCACCGGCGGCCAAAGCAAACCCAAACTGGTCGCCTTCCTCGGCCGCCCCCACGACGCCTGAGACATCTTGATGCCAGAACTGGTTCCCCTCTGTGGAAAGCCCCAGCGCCGCGCCATAAAGGACATTAACGGCGCCGGCGTTGCTCACCGTGTCAATATCCTCCAGGGGAACCCCTATGACCAGGGCATGGTAGGTGTCATTGCCGTTGGAACGCGCCCACAGGCGGGGGAAGCGGGCGGCCCGGACCGAGGTCAGGCTTGGCCCGGGCGTTATGGTCAATAGCAACCCCAGGATTAATGCCCATGTGAAGATTCGCCGTCCTTTCACCTCACACCTCCAGAGCAAGGATTAGCGGGACTGTGGATCGGATCTCGCGTCTTATCTCGCCTGTGCATCACCTCCCTTCAGGAAACCCCCGGTTCGAGGGTGACCGGCGCTCCTTACAAAGGCACCGGTCACCCCAATCCGAGCATCAGGGCTACGGGTAGTCCCGCAGCAGCAGGGGCAGGTACACCCGATGCTCGAACTCACCGCACCAGTAGCCCAGGCAGCCCTGGTAATGCGGGCTCTCGGATACCCCGATGACGGTCTGGCCGACGGTCAGGTTGACGGCGTAGTTGGTGGAACTGGCCGCTCCTCCACCCCCGCCGGTCAGCGGGGTGAACCAGTCCAGCCGGTAGTTGTCGGAGGACATCGCCAGGGCGACTCCGGCCAGCAGGAGTGTGCAGAGGACGGCACCCGCGATCACGATCAGCGTTCGTTTGGTCATCGTGGCCCTCCTATTGCAGCGTGACCAGGACGAGGATGACGCCGGTGCCCTCTTCCAACTCGCCCAGCGCCTTGCCCAGGACGGTGCCCTGGGGTGGGTTGTCCCCGGCGCGCATAGCGTGGCCGGGCGTGGACGAGGTGACCAGCAGGTCGCCACGATGGATGGGGCCGTTCTCGGCCGAGACCTTGCAGGGCACGATGCCGGTGAGGGCCACGGGGATGCCCTCCAGCGGGTCGTCGGTATCGGGCGCACCAGCCAGGACGGCCGGCTGGGTGGAGTGGACGCCGATGACGGCGGTGGCGAAGGGCTCGGTGGAGAGTTCCACCATCCGGTCGGCGCTCGCGCTGATGACCAGCACATCGCCCGGTTCGTAGTCCGCTTCCTCGCCCTCCACAGCCATCTGCTCGGCAAAGTCCGCCCCGCCGGTCTGGTAACCACCGTCGAAGAAGCCCTTGCCGGTACTGTCCACGCGCCACTTGCGGTCACCGAGATAGCTGTCGGCTGCTACGACAAAGTCTCCCCCGGAGTTGCCCTGCACCAGATAAAGGGTGGCATTCCCGCTGCCAGAGGAGGAGTTCTTGGCATATATGGCGAATCCGCCGCCTATGTTCTCTGCCCACAGAGCGGGTCTGAGCGAGCCGTTTGCCTCAGCATAGACTCCGCCATCGGCAGACGCTCCACTTGTAAAGTAGCCACCAAAGTCGTACTGGCTGTAGCCCATCACGCCAGCACCATTGTCATCTCTATACGGGTCGCAAGTGCCGCTACTCTCCGCTGCACAGCCGAAAACGCCCGGGTGATCGTTGTTCGGGTCGTAAGTGTACGCCTGCAGGCCTACGAAAGTATCGCTCTTGGCGAACACGCCGATGCCGTCCGTGGCATACGCCTCGATCGCCTCCCCTGTACCGCTGGCATCGGCGATGAAGGCGTCGTTGTCCCCGGTGCCGGTGGATTGCACCTTCAGGACAATATCGCGGGTATCGCTGATGATCGCGCCCGGTCGCAGACTCCAGGCATAGGGGACGTTGTCAATGTATTGGCGAGGGCTCATCTCCCCGTCGCCCTCCACCTCGACGCTGAAGTAGAGTTGCCGACCGTCAATGTGGCAGTTGGTGGCCTTTATGTAGGTGCTGAACAGTCCGTTTTCGACATCCACCGAATTGGTGTCCGAGCACAGAGGAGTACCCCCTGTAGAGACATCGTAAAGGCGGAAGGTGAGGCTGTAAGTTCCATCGAGGGGATTGCCGCCGGCGTCGGTCAGACGGCCCTGGACGGGGAGGTAATCGCTCCCCCCCGCCAAGCCGGTCTTATTTTCCACTCCGGTTTTCATCCCTGGCGGACGTGGCCCCTGGGCCAGGCTCAGCCCCACTGCCAGAAACATCAGTAGCCCCAGGGAGAGCATATTGACAAGAATAGGTTTTCCTTTCACTGTTACCTCCATTTCGAGATTCGAGATTTAAAGATTCGAGATTCGAGATTCGAGATT
>QMOC01000446.1 GCA_003648085.1 Chloroflexota bacterium | reverse complement strand
CCGGCGCTGGGACCGGCGCTGCGCTCATTGGATGCCCACGCCGTGCGTTACGTCCTGGTGCACAAACCCTACGTGGACGCTTACCTCCAAGAACAATTCGAGCGCATCCTTCCTATAGTGCCCATCTACGAAGATGAAACCCTGGCCGTGTACGACGTTCGCCATCCCCTGCCCTATTCCTACGATGGCCTCCCCTTCCCACTCACTCCCGATGTGGCGCTTGTCCGCTTCGACGTGCAACCCTCAGATGCGGACGCCCGGTGGCGGCTGCGCCTGATGGCGCGTCTAAGCGCCCCGCGCATCGGCCCACTCTCCTGCCAGGTTCGACTCGAGGGGGAAGACCGAGAAGTGCTCACGCTGCCCATCCGTCTTTTCGACACCGACCTGCCGGACGGGGAGAAGTGGCAGACAGGAGACCTGTGGGTGAAAGAAATGACCACATCGCTGCCGGCCGACCTTGAGCCCGGAGCGTATCATTGGACATTGGCGTGCGGGGAAGAAACACGTTATGAGGCGACGGACACTCTGGAAATCTACCCCGACGGCCACACCGTCTACCTGCGCCGTTCGACGGACCTCATCTACGGAGACGTCATCCGCCTCCTGGGATACCGTTGGTGGACCACCGGGGCCGACCTACACCTGACGCTCCTGTGGGAAGCGCTCGAAAAGCCCACCGCCGATTACAAAGTCTTCGTCCACCTGCTGAACGCCGATGGAGATCTCGTCCGACAGTACGACGCCATGCCTTGCGACTGGAAATGTCCCACCGGTCAATGGCAGGCCGGGGAGCGCATCACAGACCAGGCCACCCTCTCCCTGTGGGGACTACCGGCGGGAGAGTACCGGCTGGCCGTAGGGATTTATCACCCGGTGACGCTGGAACGGTTGCCGGTGTACGAACCGGGGAGCGAGCCATATCCCGACGCCTACCCCATCTTACCCGATGCTTTCACAATCTCTAGCGCTACGGTACAAGCCCAATGACCAAGCCCCAAAATCCCAAATCTCCAACCTCCAATCCCAAATCTCCAACCTCTAATCCCCAATCTCCAACCTCCAATCCCAAACCTCCAGCCTCCAATTTGGTCATCAGCCTCCTGCTCCTCGCCTTCGCCCTCCGCTGCTACCGCCTCGACGCTCAGCCTATCTGGTGGGACGAGGCCATCAGCCTCCACTTGGCCACCTCCACCATCGCCAGCCTTCTGGCCGACCGCGCCGCCCATATCCACCCGCCGCTCTACTTCCTCCTGCTCAAAGGGTGGGTCGCTCTGAGCGGTCCCAGCGCCTTCAGCGCCCGCTTCCTCTCCGTCTGGTTCAACACCCTCCTCGTCGCCGCTATCTACAGTTTCGGCCGCCGCTATCTGGATCGGCGCACGGGGTTGTTGGCGGGACTTCTGGCCACCCTCTCCCCGCTCTACGTCGTTTACTCCCAGGAGGTGCGCGTCTACGCACTGTTGCCGCTCGTCTACCTGGCCCTCCTGGCTCTGGTCAACCGCCTGAGCCGCGCCCCCCACAATTCGCAATTCGATTGGCTCCTTCTCATTGGCCTCGAAGTGGTGGGCCTACACCTGCACTACATCCTCATTCTGGCCGTTGTCTACGTCAACCTGTTGCTCCTGCTCCGCCTCTGGCGAAGGAAACACGAACTGGCCCGCTGGCTGGCGAGCATAGCCGTCGTCGCCCTCTTTTGCCTCCCCTGGGCCATTGCCGTGGTCTTCAACTGGGACGCCGTTCTGGCCGACGTTGGTGTGAGCGATCCCTTCGTCGAGCCTGTCCCGCTGGACTACTTCGTCCGCCTTCTCTGGACCTTCCAATGGAGCGGTCTCACCGCCGCCCCCTCGCTTCCGCCGCTGCACAGCGCCTCCCTGATCCTGGCCGGTCTGCTCCTGGCGGCCCTGGTTTTCCTCGTGGCCGACGCCCGCACCCGCGCCTCCACATTGCGTTTGCTGGCCCATTGGGGCGTGCCCCTGGCGCCGGCCCTCCTGCTGTGGCAGGCCAAGCCGCTCTCCCACCCTCGCTATGTCGCACTCTTCGCCGTCGCGCTGCTGCTCCTGACAGGGTACGCTCTGGCGCAACTGGGCCGTCGCCGCGCTGCAGGCCGGGTACTGGCCGCCCTCACGGGACTGACCGTCCTCGTCACCTCATCCATCGCCCTGCACGCCTGGTACTGCGACCCCCACTTCGCCAAGGACGACGTGCGTGGCCTGGCCGCCCGGCTGGAGGCGGAGACCACCGCCGATGATCTCATCATCGCCCCGTGGCAGGATTGGTCGCTGGACTACGCTTACCACGGCCCAGCGCCGATCATACGCCCCGATCCGGCCGACGAGCCTGCCACCTGGAGTGCACTGCTGACCCACGCCGGTGCTGCCAGGCGCGTCTTCCTGGTGAACTATCATCGCGGCAATCGGGACCGCCGGGGACTCATCCCCTTCACGCTTGAATCCGCCGGCAGCCTGAGCGAGCGGTGGGACTTCAAGGGGCTGTACGTGCGCGTCTACGAACCGGACCGGCCCGTCGTACCGCCGGCGTTGGCCCCCGCCGACGCCGACTTTGGCCCGTTGCGGCTGACCGGAGCCTGGGTCGAACAGAACCCGCCGGCCGACACCGCCGTCACGCTGGCGCTGCGCTGGCGGCTGGAGGAGCCCGTCGGTGACCGCTACCGCGTCGGCCTGCGCCTGCGCGACCTGGATGGCTGGGAACTCGCCGCCGCCGACGCATATCTGCTCGACGACCGCGCCCTTCCCACCGACCGCTGGACCGCCGGCGAGGAGGCTACCACCTACCACGTCCTGCCCCTGGTGCCTGGCACTCCACCCCTCACCTACACCCTCTCCCTCGGCATCTACACCACCGACGACGAAGGCACCGTCCACCCCCTTGACCTGCTGGACGCAGCGGGCAACCCCCGGGGACAGTCCTACGAAGTCGGCACAGTGATCCTTGCGCCCGCCCGTGGCGTGCGCAGCGATCCCTACCGCGTCATCCCCGACCTGCCGCCGCTGCCCAAGCCTGCCGTGCTGGCCGACGGCTTGCTGCTGGAAGCCGCCGCCCTCGACCGCCAGACCGTCGCTCCAGGCCAGCCCCTCTTCATCACCCTGCGCTGGCGT
>QMOC01000445.1 GCA_003648085.1 Chloroflexota bacterium | reverse complement strand
CTATTCTACCCCTGAGTGAGAATGATGTCAACCGGACGACCGGGAGCCAGCAACTCCGCCAGCCGCCCGGAGTTGGGCAGATAAGCGGCGACGGGCTCACCCTCGATCTCGACTGTGACGCGAAAGCGGTTGTCGCGCCGCACGAAGCGGCCTGCGATCGGCGGCGGCAATTTCACACAGCAGATTATACGACAGGGGCCGGGGATAGCAAGCGATGATCAATTGACAGATACCCCGTCCTGTGCTAGAATGTTGGCCGGTGAGGTGATGCGATGATGGTTTACGTACTCCCCGCCCCTAGCAGCCCGCAGCCGTACCCGTTCCCGGGGTTCGGTTAGTGCTGCTTGGGCATCGTTGCCATTTGTCTGACTTGCCAGCCTTCCGACCCCGGAAGGCCGGTTTTGTTTTTCTAGAGGGAGGTGAAGCGATGAAACTGTCACAACTCTTTGGGCACACACTGCGGGAACCCCCCGCCGACGCTGAACTGACCAGCCACCGACTGGCGCTTCGCGCCGGGCTGGTCAGATTCCTCGGCGCCGGCCTCTACAGTTACCTGCCGCTGGGCTGGCGCGTAGTGCGCAAAATCGAGGCCATCCTGCGCGAGGAGATGGACGGGATTGACGCCCAGGAGATGCTGATGCCCGTCCTGCACCCGGCCGAACTCTGGCAAGCGACAGGGCGATGGGGAAGCATAGGGCCAGCGTTGATGCGAGTGCGCGACCGGAGCGGCCGCGACTACGCGCTGGCGATGACCCACGAGGAGGTAGTCGCGGAACTGGCGCGGCGGGAAATACGGTCCTATCGTGACCTGCCCTGCGTCGTCTACCACATCCAGACCAAGGTGCGGGACGAACCCCGTCCGCGTGGGGGGCTCCTGCGCGTGCGGGAGTTCCGTATGAAGGACGCTTACAGCCTCGACGCCGATACCGCCGGTCTGGATGCATTTTACCCCCGCATCCTCGCAGCCTACCAGCGCATCTTCGCCCGCTGCGACCTCCACCCCATCCTCGTCGAGGCCGACACGGGGATGATGGGCGGCGCCGATTCTCACGAGTTTCTGCTGCCCCACCCCGCTGGGGAGGACACGCTCATCCGCTGCACAGCCTGCGACTACGCCGCCAACGCCGAACGGGCCGAGTTCCGGCTCCCCCCAATCGTCCCCCAGACGCTGGAGGAACCGCATCCCATCGCCACCCCCGGCTGCGAGACGATCGCGGACGTGGCAGCCTTCGTCGGCGTGCCCACGAGCCAGACGCTTAAGGCGGTGTTCTACACCCGAGACAACGCAGAACTGGTGTTCGTCATCATCCGTGGGGACCTGGAGGTGAACGAGACGAAGTTACGCAACCTGCTGGGCGGCGGGGAGTTGCGGCCCGCGACCGAGGAGGAGATCCGCGCGGCCGGGGCCGCGCCGGGCTACGCCTCGCCGGTGGGCCTGGAGGTGCGGGAGACCCGCGATGGGCCGGGCGCACTGGTCGTGGCCGACCGCTCCATCAAGGTCGGAAGCAACTTCGTCGCCGGGGCGAACCGGCCTGGCTACCACCTCACCGGCGTCAACTACCCTCGCGACTTCGCCGTTACCCTCCTGGCCGACATCGCCCAGGCGCAAGCCGGGCACCTCTGCCCTCGCTGCGGCGAGGCACTCGCGGCGGAGGCGGCCATCGAACTGGGCCACTGCTTCAAACTGGGCACGCGCTACGCAGAGGCAGTGGGCGCGACTTACCTGGACAAAGAGGGACACGAGCGCCCAATCGTGATGGGCTCCTACGGCATCGGCGTGGGGCGACTGTTGGCGGCGGTCATCGAGACCCATCACGACGAGCACGGCATCGTCTGGCCGCCGGCGCTGGCTCCGTTCGACGTCCACCTGCTGACGCTGGGCACCGCTGAAGAGGTGCGAGCCCAGTCTGAGGCAGCCTACGCGCAGTTGCAGGAAGCCGGCCTCGAGGTGCTGTACGACGACCGGCAGGAGAGCGCGGGCGTCAAGTTCGCCGACGCGGACCTGATCGGCTGCCCGGTGCGGGTGACGGTGAGCAAGCGCAGCCTGAAGGCCGGCGGCGTCGAGGTGAAGGCACGCTGGGCGGGGGAGCGGCGCGTGGTGACGCCGGAGAGCCTGGTGGAGCAGGTACAGCAGACCATTGCCGACTGGACTGAGCCTGGCTAAAGGGGCAAACCCAAGGCGGCCGTAGTGAGCATAGCAGACCTGATGAAAGTGCTGGGAGAGGGCAGCGACGTGATCGTCCGACCCAAAGGCCGGGGATTCCAGGTAAAGACTCTGAGCGACGAACGGGAACTACGCAAAGCGCGTCGCCGCGCCTGGTTGGCTCAGGCCGATGCACTGCGTGAGCAGATCGCCGCCCGCGTAGGAGGCCCTTTGCCCGATTCGGTCAATGAATTACGTGAATTGCGCGAGGAGCGAACCGATGAACTCGCAGGTCTGCGTTTCGGGGATTTCCCAGCCGAAGCCGGGCTTCCGGCCGCATTTCGCACCGCAAACTATCCTGGGTACCAGGTATCGGCCAGCATCACGATGCGCTCGTAGCCTGCCTCGATCAACTCCTCCAATTCCGTGGCAACGTAAGCGTACTCCAGCCGGGCACCTCCATACGGGTCGTAGATGTCGTACTCCTGCCCGACCATCTCGCTGAGCAGATGCACCTTGTGGGCGTGCTCGGGAAAGGCCGTCCTCAGCGCCTCAACGTGGCTGCGCGTCATCGCCAGCACCAAATCGGCCCCGGCCACAAGTTCGTGGGTGACGCTGCGCGAGCGGTGAGTGCGCAGGTCAATCCCGCGCTGAGCCATCTCCTCGATAGCGTAAGCACTCGCCGGTCGTCCCTCGGCCGCCCAGACGCCAGCCGAGCCCACCTGCCAGTCGCGCCGCGCCTCATCCTGGGCCAGCCGTGCCCGCAATAACGCCGCTGCCATCGGAGAGCGGCATAGATTCCCGGTGCAGACGAAGAGTATCGTCGGCATCACACCTCCTCGCGACCGGCCTCAAGTGATTCGGGTGTGGCTAAAATCAGTGGGACGTCCGGCTTCAGCCGGAAAATCCCCGCTGAAGCGGGGCCTCCGGCCTTTTCTCCCCACGAATTTTAGCCAGACTCAAGTGATTCG
>QMOC01000444.1 GCA_003648085.1 Chloroflexota bacterium | reverse complement strand
TTCACTCTCGATGACTTCTCTAGCCGTATCCAGGCCGGACAAGTCAAGGAACTCAACCTGATCATCAAGACCGACGTTCAGGGTTCCATCGAGCCGATCGTCAGTTCGCTGGAGAAACTGGGCAGCGAGGATCTGAAAGTCAACATTATACACGCCGCCGCAGGCAACATCAGCGAATCGGATATCAACCTGGCCGTCGCCTCCCACGCTATCGTCATCGGATTCCAGGTGCACCCCGATCCGGCCGCCCGCCGCCTGGCGGAAAGCGAGGGCGTGGACATCCGCACCTATGACGTAATCTACAAACTGGTGGACGAGGTGGACAAGGCTCTCAAGGGGTTGCTGGAGCCGACTTACGCGGATGTAGTGATCGGCGAGGCCGAAGTGCGGGCCACTTTCAATATCCCCAAGGTCGGCGTCGTAGCCGGATGCTACGTTCGCCAGGGGGAGGCGCGACGCAACGCCCGCGCACGGGTCTTCCGGGGCGAGGAGCAACTGTACGATGGCTACGTCGCATCGCTCAAGCGATTCGACAAGGACGTGCGCGAGGTGCGAACGGGCTTCGAGTGCGGCGTGGGTCTGGAGGATTTTCACGACTTCGCCGTCGGCGACGTGATTCAGTTCTACGTGAAGGAGCGGCAGGAAGCCGCATGACAAATCCCAAATCCCAAATCCCAAATCCCAAATCTCGAACCTCAAGTCTTGAATTCCAATGGGTAAAAAGTATCAACGCCGGGTCTCTGACTTGATCCGCACTCACCTGACGGATCTCCTGGAGCGGAAGGTCAACGATCCGCGCCTGGAGATGGTCACTATCACCGATGTGGCGGTCACGCCCGACGCCCTCCGCGCCGACGTGTACTTCAGTGTACTGGGCGGCGCTGATGCGCAGGCGGAGGTGCAGGCCGGTCTGGAGAGCGCGGCCGGCTGGCTGCGACGTGAGTTGGGACGCCGGTTGCGGCTGCGCAATACTCCGAAATTGGTCTTCCACTATGACCCCTCGCTGGAGCGTGGTGAACACATCGCCAGCATCCTCGAAGAATTGGGACTCGGTGACGACGAAGAAGAATATACCCCTGAAGCAGGCTAGCCAACTTATCCGGTCGGCCCACTGCCCCCTGCTCATAAGTCACATCTCCCCCGATGGCGACGCCGTCGGCAGCCTGGTGGGCTTGGGCCAAGCCCTCCGCCAGATGGGACTGGAGCCGATCCTGGCTTGTTCGGATTCCATCCCTGCTCGCTTCAATTATATCCCGGGCGTCGGGGACATCGTGCAGGAGGTGAGCGATCCCTTTGACCTCGTCATCTCCCTCGATTGCTCCGACATGGAGCGGCTCGGCCATTTCCCGCAGATGCCGACCTTCGGGAGCACTCCACTGGTCAACATTGATCATCATCTGACCAACCTGAACTTCGGCGACGTCAATCTGGTGGACCCCCGCGCCTCGTCCACGGCCGAGATTGTGTTGCGGCTGCTGGAGTATATGACTGTCCCGCTCGACGCCGAGATAGCCACAGCCTTGCTGACCGGCATCGTCACCGACACGCGCGGCTTCCGCACAAGCAATGTCACCCCCCAAGTGATGGAGGCCGCACTACGGTTGATGCAGGCCGGAGCCTCGCTCCCAACCATCACGCATTACACTCTTAACCGCCGCCCTACAGCGGCGATCCGCCTGTGGGGGGCGGCGCTGGCCTTGTTGCGGCTCGAGGATCGCGTGATCTGGACCAGTATCCCGCTGGCGATGCGTCGCGCAGCGGGCTATACGGGCAACGGCGACGCCGGACTGGTCAGTTTCCTCATCAGCGCCGATGACGCCGACGTCGCCGTTGTCTTCGTCGAGCGTGAGGACAATCGCATTGAAGTTGGATTACGCGCCGTGCCCGGCTTCGACGTCGCACGGGTGGCGCTCCAATTGGGTGGCGGCGGTCACGCCCTTGCCGCCGGCTGTAACCTCCCCGGACCGCTGGAGGAAGCCCAAAAGCGCGTACTTGCTGCGCTCCGGGTTGACCTGGCACGCCAGAGCCTGAAACGCAGTGGGGCCGGCTAAAATGAGCGGGAGGAGAGAGCGGATGCCTCGCTTCAGCGGGAATTTCAGCCACATCAGCCTATGACCGATGGAATCCTCAACCTCAACAAGCCCCGCGGCCCGACTTCTCACGACGTCGTAGACCGCGTCCGTGCGTTGACCGGCATCCGTCGCGTGGGCCACGCCGGCACGCTCGACCCACTGGCGACCGGCGTGTTGCTCGTCTGCGTCGGGCGGGCCACCCGCGTGGCCGAATACCTGATGGCCGGGCGGAAAGTCTACCGCGCTCGCGTGCGGCTGGGTGTCGTCACCGATACCTATGACGCAGAGGGGCAGGTGGTGGCGGAAGCACCGGTCGAGGTGAGCCGTGCCCAGGTCGAGGCAGCGCTGGCGCAGTTTCGAGGCACGATCACGCAGGTGCCGCCGATGTACTCAGCGGTCAAGCACAGGGGTATGCCACTTCATAGGCTGGCCCGCCGGGGTGTCGAGGTCCAACGTAAGCCCCGCCAAGTGGAGGTCTTGCGTCTGGAACTGACCGCCTGGGAGCCGCCGGAATGCACGCTGGAGGTGACCTGCTCGCCAGGAACCTATGTGCGCACGCTGGTCCACGACCTGGGACAGGCCCTGGGATGTGGAGCCCACCTCACCGGCCTGACCCGCCTGGCGAGCGGCGACTTCCGTTTGGAGGATGCCGTCACGTTGGATGAGTTGGCCCAGGCAGCCGCTGAGGGCCGCTGGCCTGACCTGCTGCACCCGATAGACGCCGCACTGACCCGCTTCCCAGCGCTGCACCTGGACGCGGACACAGCACGGCGGCTCTGTCTGGGACAGGCGATCTTCATCCCCTCCGGGGAGGGAGGGGACGAGAAGGGGCTGGCCCGCGCCTATGGGCCTGATGGAACCTTCCTGGCAATCGTGGCCTACGACCCGGCAGCCGATGTCTGGCGGCCCCACAAGGTGTTCAGGGAACGTTTAGGAGTCCAAACTGCGTCGAAAAAGTCGCTTCCGCCATAGCACGGGCTCGCCCGCCGGAGGCTCCACTACGCTCAAGCCTCCGGCTCAAAAGCGAAGCCCCTTCGGGGCTG
>QMOC01000443.1 GCA_003648085.1 Chloroflexota bacterium | reverse complement strand
TAGGGCGGTTTTGCTAACCGCCATAAAGTAGGTCGGATAGCAAATCCGACCTACCAGTACCAGGTCAGGAGGACTGGCTATGGACTTTGCCTTCAGCGAAGAGCAGCAGATGTTCCGCGCTATGTTCCGGGACTTCTCCGCCAAGGAGGTTGCGCCCAAGGCCGAGGGGATTGACCACGAGGAGAGGCCGCCTCTGGACGTGCTCCGCAAAGCGGCCAATCAGGGCTTCCTGGGAGCGACGCTACCGGAGGATTACTTCGGCGCAGAGTTGGACTATGTAAGTTATGCTCTGCTCATCGAGACACTGGCCGGGGACTGCATGTCCACCGCCGTGACGCTGGCGACGCACGTGAGCCTGGTGGCGATGACGATCCTGGAGCACGGCTCTGAGGCTCAGAAGGAAGATTGGCTTCCGCTGTTGGCCGCCGGCGAGGCAATCGGCGCTTTTGCCCTCACCGAGCCAGATGCCGGAAGCGACGCGATGGCCCTTCAGACCCGTGCTACACCAGAGGATGATGAGGTGATCCTGGACGGGGTCAAGACTTGGGTCGCCAACGGTGACATCGCCGGCCTCTTCCTCGTCTTCGCCCAGGGGCCGGAAGGAGTCGAGGCCTTCCTGGTGCCCAAGGACACCCCAGGGCTGACGGTGGGCTACCGGGAGCCGACGCTGGGCCTGCGCGGTATGACCTTCAACACTCTCTATCTGGAGGGCTGCCGGGTGCCGCAGGCGAACCGACTCGGCGGGCCCGGCGATGGATGTGAGGTGGCACAGCGAGCGCAGGACCGGATGGCAATCGCGCTGGCGGCGGCCGGGCTGGGAGTGGCTGAAGCATCTGTGGACGTGGCGGCGCAGTTCGCCAGCGAGCGGGTTCAGTTCGGCGTCCCTATCGCCAAGAAGCAGGCTATCCAGGACTACGTGGCCGGTAGCCTCATCGAGGTCGAGGCGCTGCGCTACCTGGTCTACCACGCCGCCTGGCTGGCCGACCAGGGCGGAGATTTTTCCTTCGACGCCTCGATAGTCAAGGCCTTCGCCGCTCGCGTCGCTCGCACCGTCACCAACCGGATGCTCCAGGTGCTGGGCGGCTACGGTTACATGGAGGACTACCCGATGGCGCGCAAGTACCGCGACGCCCGCGCGCTGGGTATCATCGGCGGGCCGACGGAATTGCACCACGTCCGGGTCGCTCAGCGGATCTTCGCCGAGCGGGACCTCGAGATCGCGCCATAGGAGGTGAGGGATGGATTTCACGTTTTCGCCCGAACACGTTGCCCTGCGCCGGATGGTCCGGGAGTTCGCCGAGAACGAGGTGGCCCCCCTGGCGATGGAGATAGATCGAGAGGGGCGGGTACCCTTCGAGACGCTGAGGAAACTGGCCAAGATCGGCCTGCTGGGCGTCTGTTTCCCGCAGGAATACGGCGGCATGGGGGCCGGTGAGACCGGCTACTGCATCCTGATGGAGGAACTGGGGCGCGTCTGCACCTCCACAGCGACCAACGTCGGCGCTCACATCGGCATCGGCGCGATGGCGATCTATCTGGACGGAACCGAGGAGCAGAAGCGGAAGTATCTGACGCCGCTGGCGCGCGGGGAGAAGATCGCTGCCTTTGTATTGACGGAGGCCAACGCCGGCTCCGACGCAGCGGCCATTCGCACCCGCGCGGTGCGGGAAGGGGACTCCTGGATTCTCGACGGCACCAAGACCTTCAACACCAACGGCAGTTTTGCCGACATCGTGACCGTTCTGGCGGTCACCGACCCGGCGCTAGGGGCGCGGGGGGGCATCACAGCCTTTATCGTCGAATCCGACACGCCCGGCTTCAAGGTGGGCACTCACGAGAATAAGATGGGGATCCGGGGCAGTTCCACGGCGGAACTGATCTTCGAGGAGGTGCGAGTGCCTCACGAGAACGTGCTGGGCAAGGTGGGAGAGGGATTCGTCAGTTTCATGAAGACGCTGGATATGGGGCGGCTGACGCTGGGAGCGGCCTGTCTAGGCGGCGCTCAGGCGGCGCTGGAGGCGGCCATTTATTGGGCCAAGACGCGCAAGCAGTTCGGCGTCGAACTGGCCCACAAGCAATCGGTGCAGTGGATGATCGCCAACATGGCCACGGAGATTGAGGCGCTGCGCAGCCTGATCTACCGTGCGGCCTGGCTGGTGGACACCGGTCGGCCTTTCACCCAACTGGCGGCTATGTGCAAACTGTACGGCTCGGAGGTGGCCTCGCGGGCCATTGACATGGCGCTGCAGATCCACGGCGGGCTGGGCTACACGCGGGATTACCCCGTCGAGCGGGCCTTCCGCGACGCCCGTATCGCCGAGATATTCGAGGGTACCAACGAAATCCAGCGCATCGTCATCGCTTCCCGCATCTTCCGCGAGCACGGCGTGCGGATCAGGCCATAGCAAGGGAGCAGAGGAGTATGTCGCAGAGGAACAAGGGAGCAGAGGAGCATGTCGCAGGGGAGCAAGGGAACAGGGGAGCAAGGTCACAAGGCGCGAGGGTATGAGGGCACGGCGATCTATCAGTTGGCAAAACGGCTGGCTGTTGAGATCCATCGGATGACTCTGGAGGAACTCCCAAAGTTTGAGATGTACGAGGAGGGAAACCAGATTCGGCGTTCATCTAAGTCAGTCGTAGCCAATTTCGTGGAAGGCTACGGTATGAAGCGATACAAGGGCGACCTCGTGCGCTACCTGACCTACTCACTATCCTCCTGCGACGAGACCAAGGCGCATCTGGAGATGCTGCACGAGACCGGATCGCTTGCCCCTCAACGCTTCGACTACTTCTACAATCAGTATCGCAAGTTAGGCGCCATGCTCTACCACTACCGTGAGGCCGCCGCCCAAGGCCGTGTTTGACCCTTGCGACCCTGCGCCCCTGCGCCTTCGCGACTCTGCGACCTTCCAACCCTGCGACTTCGTACCTTTGCCAGGAGGATAAGTTATGCGGATTATTGTGATTCTCGGGCGCGTTCTCGACCGGCGCGGCATCGTCGTCAACCGACGGCGGGGCCGTATCTTCATCAACCGGGAGGAGTACATCATTAACCCGGCTGATAGGTGCGCATTGGAGGCGGCGCTGCGCATCAAAGATGCGGCGGGTGCTGAAG
>QMOC01000442.1 GCA_003648085.1 Chloroflexota bacterium | reverse complement strand
TTGGAGACCCTCTCAAACCACCAGTTGCGCTTAGTAATTAGATTATAGCATCTAATCACCCAGGTTGCAAGTACATTTTCCACCCCCGCAAGCCGAGGGCCGCACCCGCGCTTGACAGTCGGTGTCCAGCCTCTTGATAGGCCCGACCAAATGCGGAGTATAAGATTGAATTATCCCTCGAATCACCGGTTTCCTTATACTTTCTTGCCGGATACACTACCGGCGTCTTTCATCCCGCTAGGACATAGGGCGGTTTTGGTAACTGCCTCGACTCAGCGCTCCGTCTCCACCCACATCTGCACCCCGTCGCTGATGACCTCGACCACGCCTTGCTCATCGGTGCGGTAGACCGGCAGCCCCTCCAGCCGCTCCACCACTTCGGCGCAGGGATGGCCGAAGCGATTGTCGGCCCCTACGCTGATGACCACTACCTCGGGGTCCACCGCATCCAGAAACTCCTGCGTCGTCGAACTGCAACTCCCGTGGTGGGCCGCCTTCAGCACCGTGCTCCTCAGTGGCGCTCCCTCCACCACCAGCCGATGTTCCACCTCAGCCTCGATGTCTCCCGGTAGAAGCACCGACACCTGCCCGTATGTCAGCCGTGTCACAACCGAGTTGTTATTGGCTTCCTCTAGCAACTCTGCTCCCGGATGCAGGACGTCCATCTCCAGCCCATCGTCGAGCGTCAGCCGCAGCCCTGCCTCACCCCGGTAGACCGTTGCCCCTTCCGTTTCCAGCAACTGCAGCCAGTACTCGTAGACCTCGGATTCTATCTCCATCTCGCGGAAGACCACCGTCTCCACCTGGTACCGCTCCAGCACCGGCACCAGCCCGGTGATGTGGTCGGCGTCGGGATGTGTGAGCACGACCAGGTCGAGCGTGCGGTCCCAGAAGGGCATCTGGCGACCCAACTGCGAAAGAAGCACCGTCTCGCTGGGCCCGCCGTCCACCAGCACCTGCCGCCCGGAGGGAGTTTGGATGAAAATGGCATCTCCCTGCCCCACGTCGAGGAACACCACGTGCAGGCGACCGTCGGGCAGTGTGCGCCAGGTGAAGAAGGCCAACACCAGCAGGATGATGGCGGTGCCAACGAGTACTCTCGTCTCCAGGCGGGAGGAGAGTTTGGCCCACACCCTGGCTCGCAACTCACCGCGCCGCTCGCGGGGCTGCGCCAGATACCAGGTGATGCCGCCCAGGAGCGCGTAATACCCTCCCATCATCCAACTCTCCATCCGTACCGGCAGCGAGGCGAAGGGCACCCGCGCCGTCAGCCGCACCATCTCGATGGTGTAGGTGAGGAACACCCAGGCCACCCAGCCGACGACTTGACCCAAAGTCCGCACGACCAGCCCCAGCAGCGTGGCGATGCCTCCCCAGATCATCACTCCCGGTTGGGCAGGGAGAATGAGGAAGTTGGTGAGCAGCGTGACGAGGGAGAGCCGCCTGAAGTAATACAAGATGATGGGGGTCGTGGTAATTTGGGCGGCCAATGTGACGATCAGCGCCTCGTTGATCAGACCCACAATCTTCTGCGCACGTTCGGCGGAGGTGAATCGCGCCAGCGCCCGCTTAAAGACCCGCTCCAGCGGCCCGGTGTAGAGCACCAGCCCAATCGTGGCGGCGAAACTGAGTTGGAAGCCCACGTCCCACAACGTGTAGGGGTTCAGCGCGGTCATCCCGATGGCGGCCGCTGCGAGGGAGGCGGGGGCGAAAGTGGGGCGTCCCAGATGCCGACCCCACAGGTAGAGGATGCCCATCAGCGCCGCCCGCAGCACTGCCGCCGACGCGCCGACGAATATCGTGTAGACCGCCACGCCCGCGATGGCGACCCAGACCGCCCGCCGCTTGCCGGCGAGCCGTTGGGCCAGGCCGGCGAAGATGCCAGCGATGATGGTGATGTTGAATCCGGAGATGGCGATAATGTGGGTCGTGCCGGTGGCAGCGAAGTCGTCCATCAGATCGGCCGGGATACCCGTTTCCACACCCAACAGGATGCCGGTCAGCAAGGAGGCCTGTGGCTCCGGGAGGAGATGAGCGATGGTGGATTGGGCGTGCCGCTTGAAGGCGAAGAGATAGTACAGGAGGGGAATGGCTTGGTTTTCGGCCAGCAGTGTGACCTGAGCGTGGCGGATGAGGGAGTGGATACCCTGGCGGGCCAGGTACTCGCGGTAGGAGAACTCCTCGAATACAGGCGGCGTCTCCAGCAGCCCCTCGACCCGCACGCGGTCGCCGTAGTCATGCCGGGGATAGCGGTCGGCCTTGACCAGCGCCAGCCCATCAACGTCCAGTTCCGTGCCGTCGGGCAGCGTCAGTCGCTCGGCCCTCACGCGCAGGTTGGTGTAGTGCTCCCGCTCGTCCGGCTCTCCCACCACGACACCCTCCAGCGTCACCCAGCCGACGTCATTGTAGGCCGCCAAGGCGGTCTCGTCAAAGTGGGGGAGGGCGAGGAGGAGGCGGCCCGTGCCCAGAGCGAGTGCCAGCACGCACAGTGCGCCGAGCCGAACGCGGGCGTTATCCCGCCACAGCAACAGGCAGAAAAACGTCGCCAGCCCCAATACGGGCAGCATCTGCCAGGGAAGGTTGATTGCCTTTGCGAGCGCGATGCCTGCGAGCCAGGCCGCGGCAAGGTACACGAGAGTCATAGGGTCCCTGTAAGATGCGGTCGCAGCAGGTCCAGGATTTTGGTCGGCGGCGGGACGTCACCCTCGTCGAACTGGGCCGGCTTGCGGGAGTCTATGTCCAGTACAGCGATCACCTGGCCCCCTACCATCACCGGCAGGGCGATCTCGCTCCTGGAGCGCGGGTCACAGGCGATGTGGCCGGGGAACTGCTCCACGTCAAAGACCGCGTAGTAACGACTTCAGTCGTTCCCCAAGCGGTTAAAACCGCCACTACCAGCACTTTTCGGATGGGCTCTTAGTATAGCATCAACGGCACGGCCTGGCAAAACGGGCCTCGCTGTCCGCAGGTTGAACTTCCTGGCCATAAGCGTCATTGCTCATTGACTCGCTCCCACACCTGCGCCGCCAACTCCCGCGAGCGGGCAGTGATGGCCTCTTCGTCGAGGGTGAGCAGTCGGCGGTCGCGCATCAGCACCCGCCCGCCACAGACGGTGGCCGTGATGGCC
>QMOC01000441.1 GCA_003648085.1 Chloroflexota bacterium | reverse complement strand
GCCGTGGACGGGCCTACCGGCCTGGATTACGACACCGGTGCACTGGACGAGAGAGCGGTCGTGGCCGACCTCACGGTGACCTTTGCCTACCCCAAATTGGGGCACTTCCGCTTCCCCGGCGCGAGTGCGTTGGGCGAACTGGTCATCGCCGACATCGGCACCGACCCGGCGCTGGCGGCCGACGTTGCACTGGAGGTGGTCACGCCGGAGATGGTGCGCGAGTGGCTCCCCCCGCGCCCGCCGAATGCGCACAAAGGGACTTTCGGCAAAGCGCTCATCGTGGCCGGCTCGGTCAACTACACCGGAGCGGCCTACCTGGCTGGAGCAGCAGCGACCCGTGCCGGAGCCGGCCTGGTGACCCTGGCACTACCTGCCGCAATCCACACCGCTGTTGCAGCCTGCCTGGCCGAGGTGACTTATCTGCTGCTGCCCCACGAACTCGGAGCCATCAGCGCCGGCGCGACCCGCGTGTTGGCTGAGCGCTTGGAGGAATATGACGCGCTGCTGCTGGGGCCGGGCCTGGGGCGTGAGCCGGAGACGTCTGCTTTCGTCGAGGCGCTGTTGGGCGGCGTGAGGGGCAGGAGACGTTTGGGCTTCGTGGGTGCTGAGGAAAGCACAGCCTCACCGCGCACGTTACCTCCTCTGGTGGTGGACGCCGACGGATTGAACATCCTGGCCGAAATGGCAGATTGGCCAAAGCGGCTGCCCCCTGAGAGCATACTGACCCCCCATCCAGGCGAGATGGCGCGGCTGATGAGATGCACCATCGGCGACGTCCAGGCCGACCGGGTGGCAATAGCGCAAGCGCAGGCTGCTGCCTGGGGCCAGGTGGTTGTGCTTAAGGGAGCACACACCGTCGTGGCTGCCCCCGATGGTCGAGTCGCCATCCAGCCCTTCGCTAACCCTGGGCTAGCGACGGCCGGCACCGGGGACGTGTTGGCGGGGACGATTGTGGCCTTGCGGGCGCAGGGATTGGCCTCGTTCGAGGCGGCCACGGCTGGGGCCTACCTGCATGGGCTGGCCGGGGAATTAGCGCGGGTAGAGGTAGGGGTGGCCGGAATGGTCGCCGGCGACGTACTGGCTCGCCTGCCGCAGGCGTGGCAACACATCACTGGGATGTGATACGGCCACCCCCACCGTAAGTACGGCTGATGTATTACGCGGTTGCCGTGGCCTCGGCGGCCTCAGGCTGCGCCTTCTTGCCCACCGCAGCAGTGGCGGCCTTTTTCGTCTCCTCAACCGCCTCCGCTAACTGCTTCTGCCCCTCTTCCAGGATAACCTTGCTCTGCATTTGGAGTTCCTCTGCCCGGCGCTTGATGTCAGCGGCCACGGCCTCGGCCTTGGCTCGCGCTTCGGCCAGAGTCTCTTCCGCCTTGCTCTGCAGTTCAATACCCTTCTGCCGAATCTGTTCGCGGGTCTCTGCGCCGGACTGAGGGGCCAGGATAAGAGCAACCGCCGCACCCACGAGCCCCCCTACCAGGAAGCCGGCAAAGAAGGCCCCAATCTCACCACCGTTGTTGTTGCTCATTATTACCTCCTTCTTGAAGTTTTGCTCACACTAATAAGATTTCCAACGCCTTCTCATCAACGATGAACTCTTCGGTCGCCGGATCGAGCCCGATCTTCCAACGTTGCAGGAAGTCCGCCCCAATGATCACCTCCACCGGCAGTCGGGGCACGACCAGGAACATGTGGGCAATCCAGTGGCCATCCATCTTCACCTGGAGAACCGTAGTGTGCTGCGCCGTCATCTGTGTCTCGTCCCCCAACGCGAAGGTCGGCGGACGCGGAGCCCGTGTCGGGCGGCCTAGTTCCTCCGCCACGTCCTTTTGGATAAAGCAGGCTGCCGCGCCGGTGTCGAAAAGCACCTCACACTCCCGCTCGGCTCGCTCACCAGCCACCGGAAGTCGTTTATAAATCAACCCTATTCTCTCCTCTCCTCAGACCATAAGCCCCTTCTTGCTACTCTTCGCCCTCCCTCAACCCGCTGATCTCTCGCACGATACGCCGCAGGCCGGCCAGATAGCCCGACCACTTCATCACCGGCGAGACGACGTTGTGACTGACGAACCGCGTTGTGCCGCGCACGGTCGCCAGTGTCTCGTTGGCTGCCTCCAGCATTGGCTTGATCTCATCCCGCAGAAGCACAACCAGTGACTGCACCTGCAGTATCAGGATGATCAGCAGAATGCCGATGAGCAGCGTTTCGAAGGCGACGAAGATGATGGCCGCGTCCCGAAGCAACTGCACCACAACTGCCCCAGGGCTTGGGCCTGCACCGGTGTACGCAGCCTGATAAGCGTCTAGGGAAAGAAACACCAGCAGCGCGACCAGGCCCAGCAGCAACAGGCCGGCCACAACCAGGCCCGTGATGAGCAGCCGCCGCGCTCGTAGTTCTGCGGGCGATGGTTCAGCAGGCGGTTCAACAACCGCAGGAGCTGCCCCCTTCGGTGGCGAGCGCAATTCCGTCGCAGAAACAGCATCAGGTTGTGTGTCCATATCCAGGTTGTCGAGTCGTTTGCTACCACACACTTCAAGCAAGCAGCATCCGCATTGGCTGCAGAGTACGATTGAAAGGGTTCAGCACCAAACCGAGTATCTCCTATCTATCAGGAAGCGCACTGTCGCCTGCTTGCCGGTAGGACCGGTTACTACTCCTTCGATATAGATTATGCCCATTCCTATGACTTCCATATCCATTCGTCGGTAATTATAGCATAGATTGCTGGGCTATACAAATAACCCCGCCTCCCAGTACAACTTCACCGTCGTACAGCACCAGAAACTGCCCCGGCGTGATGTCCCGTTGGGGCGCGATAAAGCGGACGTGGGCCTTTTTGTGCGGCAGCGGGGTCACCGTGACGGTGACAGGCCGCGCCCGATAGCGTATCTGCGCTGCAGCGCGGAAAGTGGCTGTGGGCGTCTCCCCGCTGACGTAATGCATCTCCTCAACCAGACATTCGTCCTGACCTAGTTCCGCAGCCGTCCCGACGATGAGCGCATTCTCGGCGGGATCAATTGCGAGCACGTACAACGGCTCCGGAGCAGCAATCCCCAACCCCTTGCGCTGCCCGATAGTGTAGGCGGCCAATCCCTGATGCTGACCCAGCACGCGCCCAGCGGTGTCG
>QMOC01000440.1 GCA_003648085.1 Chloroflexota bacterium | reverse complement strand
TTGGCCTCAATCAAGCGGCGGTACTCATGGTCTGTGCGCCAGAAATAGAACCGCTCATCGAAATGGGTCTCGGCTCGTCGGCGCGCTGCGCGTCCCATTTCGTGTCTCAGGGCCGGGTCGGCCGCCAGGCGACTGATCGCATCGGCCAGAGCCGGCGCATTGCGCACCGGCACCAGGTAGCCGGTCTCCCCGTCTACGATCACTTCGCGTGTGCCACGCACATTGGTGCCGATGGCCGCCTTGCCCATAGCAGCGGCTTCCAGGAGCACACGAGGGATGCCCTCGGCATACGAAGCCAGCACTACTATGTCCATTGCCGCCATCAACTCTGGAATATCATCCCGCATCCCCAGAAACTGCATGCGGTCCTGCAACCCATACTGGGTGATCATCTCTGGCAGCGGGATGGTCGAGGCGTTATCGTGTGTCGCTCCGATTGCCAGGAACTTGATCCGTTCCCCGCGCTTGTGCAGGAGTCGGGCTGCCTGCATGTACTCGAAGTACCCCTTCAGGCGCACCAGACGACCGATCATCCCAACCAGCGTTTCGTCAGGGGCAACTCCCAACTCGCGGCGTATGGCAGCCACCACGTCCGGGCTCACTGCATCTGGCCGGAAGAGGGTGATGTCAATCCCGTTGCCCAGGAAGTGTATCTTCTCCCGCGGACAGATGCGCTCCCGGACGGCAAACTCGATGTCCTCGCGGTTCTGCGAGAGCAGTAGATCGCAGAACCGGGCCGCAAGCCGTTCGAGCCAGATGAAGAAGCGGTTCTCCATCTTGCCCATGTCGTCCCAACAGTGGAAGCCGTGCACGGTATGGATCACAATCGGCACCCCGGTCAGCCGAGCGGCAATTCGTCCCCACAAACCCGGCTTGACCGCGTGCGTGTGCACGATGTCGTATCTCTGTTGACGGAAATGACGCACGAGTTGCATCAGTGCCTGAAGATCAAGCAGAGGCGCGTAACGGGATGGGAACGGGATCGCTTTGACCACGATGCCATCGTCGGTAACCATATCGCCTTTCACAAACTCGCCCGGCGAGCAGATGACTTGAAGGTCATATCCCTGATCCCGCAGGTAGGCGAAGTAGTTGCGAGCGTGCACGCGCAATGCAATATCGCTGTTACTGATATGGGCTACTTTGATCTTCATCGCTCGAACCTTGTGGAATCGCTACTAACCGTTCTACCAAATCCTCTCGCTTCAGGTCCCACCACAGATATGGCTGGGCCAGAACGTGGGCCTCGAGGCGGCGCATGCACTTTTGCAGGTCGCGCTGCAGTTCGGCCGGTGTGAGGCCGGGCGTGGGCAACTTAAACGGCTCGACGATCAGCCGTCGCACCTCTCCATCGTCTTGTGTCGAAAGCACCGTGACGACTTTGGCTTTGAATCGCTTCGGTAGGCGGAGCCCCCCCGTGTGTAGCCAGGCCCTTCGTCCCAGGAAATCAATGGGGACTACAAAGGCTGACCCGGGCTGGCGTTCGTCCTCCGGAATCATGTAATCCGGTGTGACATAGAGACACTCCTTGTTCCTGAGCACGTCCAACATGCTGCGCTTCAGACCCTCCCGTGGATCAATCACCGGGAATTGTTCGCCGATGCGGCTTAGGCGATGGAGATAGAGACGTTGGAAGACGCTGGCTGCGACCGGCATCCGGTGTACGTGAGTGACGGTGTGAACCGGATAACCCCGTGCGTGCAGTATGGCGGCGATAATCAGAGGGTGAATGCCGAAATGATAACTCCATATCAACACGGGATGACCGTCGTTCAGATAACCGTCCAGGCAAGGTATCCCGTCTATGGGCACCAGACCCGCGATCTGCTCTTTGGAGAGCGCAGGCAGGCTATTGATCATGAGCGCGTTCCATACGATCAGGGATAATGACTGGCGAAGGCCCTCTTCGACCGCGTCTGGCAAGCGATCTGAGCCCAGCATCGTGTTCAGGTTCTCGCGAATCGTCCTGGCTGAGTGGACGTTGACGGTGTGCAGGAGTCGTCCTAGGAATGCACTGACCTTGTTGACCACCCGAATGCGCTGCGGTGGAGGGAGCAGTTGCATACCGCTTAGAAACAGTGACGCCAACACATACGTAACGTCACCGGGCGAGATCAGCCGTAGGCGGTGCGTCTGATTACGGTGCCAGGTTACCTGATCCGGGTTCGTAGAAATCATGCTACTCTCTTTACTGTATCCAGTTCTGTGATGGTAGGAGAACTTGTCGCCTGCCGGGTTAGATTGGCGTAGCCTGAGGCGAAAAGAAGCGCCATCAGCATCCACACTTGGCGCATGTGAGAAATCTCGTGCGAGAATGCGTTCACAGCACAGGCCAGAAAGCCGGCGCCCAAGACCAGCACCTGCCAGCGACGGTGTTTGTTGGCGAGTTGATTGGCCACTTGCAATGGCCTTAGCAACGTTGCCGCAATCAGCCACAACCAACCGATGATGCCCAATGGGCCACGTTCAAACCAAAAGGCCGCGTAATCGTTATGTAGGCCTGAGGCAAAGCTGTTAGGACCTGTGCCCCAGGGGTGACGGCTGTAGGTCTTCCAGGCCCACGCGAGTATGTCGAGACGACTGGTCACGGAGTGGGAGAGCCGCCCCAGGGTTTGGAAAAGCAGTGGGTCGCGCGTGTCCAATCCGAACCCAGACGGGAGAGAGGTCGAAAGACCGAGTGTGAATAAAACCACGGCCACCATGCCTACTCCTATGCCGATGACGGCGGCCCACAATCTAGCGTCCTGGCGATTTCTTATAATCGCATGTACCCCTGCCAGAACCACAAGGCTGCCAAGAGTCGAGAGCAACGCACCGTTGGACCCAGTGCCAAGCATCCCGACGAAAAGCCATACTCCTAACACCGATCGCAGCCAGGTGGGCCAAGAAGTTGCCAGCAAGATAAAGAAACTGACGGAAAGATACATGGCAGCGGCATTAGAGTTATCATAAGTGCCTGTTGCCCGGACGATCTCCATGTCAACCTGCTCATAACTGGACCTGTAGAATATGCTGGGGCCAATGCGCAACATGCCCATCACCGTCGTGACAGATTCCAAGCATGCGATCACGCTCCAGATCTTCATCAACCGGTCCGTATCTGATGATGGCACTGTTTTCAGGATATTTGTCA
>QMOC01000439.1 GCA_003648085.1 Chloroflexota bacterium | reverse complement strand
AGCCCCAGGTACACCTTCGCCTCGCTAAGCACGCTCGCTAACCGCTCTTCCTGGCAGACGGTGTGGGCCTTGCTGGACGAGAATCTGGGTGTAGGGAAGATCTACGATGGCAACCATCTGGACCCGGCAGCAGCAAAAACACCCCAGGGGAACCCTCCCCGCATTCCCATCTGGCTGACGTCGCTTCTCTTTGGCGCACTGTATCTCTTGATGTGGAACCGCCCCTTATACGATAATGACCTGCGTACCATCGTGCGCTTTACCGCCATCACCCTGGTGCTCTTTTTCCTATGGTTGCGGGGTTGGAGCCCTCAGTGGCTGGCGATGCTGGTACCGTTCTTGTTGCTGGCCCTACCCTTGGAGCGAGCCGTGATGTACATCGTCGTGCTGAATTTTGCCAATCTCGTTGAGGCGCTGTTGCTTCAGCGAGGATTGGATATGGGGCTTCACCTGACCGTCCCAATGCGCACGCTGGTCTTCCTTTCGCTATTAGTGGAACTGGGACTGCGGTCGCTCATCACCACCAAACAAGCCGCCTCGTATGCAGAAGTAGGGAAACGGAGATGGTTTCGTCCAGTCTGACTCAACTCAGACCGCTCAGGCCAGCCATCAGGCAACTGCTGCTCTGGCCCGACACACATCGTATCCTGACCTTGACCCTCATCGCGGGGGTATTCGCAATGGGAGTTCAGACCCCCTTTGGGCCGGATACTTGGTGGCACCTCAAGGCCGGGCAGGTAATGGTGGAGAGCGGTCACATTCTCCAAACTGACCTTTTTTCCTACACACGCTACGGCACACACTGGGTTAACCACAGTTGGCTCAGCCAGGTGATCCTCTACCTGCTCTTTTCCCGTTTTGGCTATGCTGGTCTGCGAGCGCTGATGGGCGCAGTGGTGGCCGTGGCCCTGGCTCTGGTCTACTCGCAGATGGAAGGAAATCCCTTCGCACGGGCCCCGGTCCTGCTCCTGGCAGCCTGGACGGCAGCCCCGGTGTGGCTCGTCCGTCCCCGAATCTTCTCCTTCCTGTTCACCGCCGTCGTCTACTACTTGCTCTACCTCTACAAGTGGCACGGCGTCAATCGGTTGTGGCTCCTGCCGCCGCTGTTCGCCCTGTGGGTGAACCTGCACGCCGGCTATGCCCTGGGCTTCATCGTGCTCATCGGCTTCATCGTCGGTGAGATGCTCAATAATCTGTCCCCCGGCCCTGATCCCTGCGTGGAATGGGGACGGCTGGGTATGATGGCCCTCTACCTGCTACTTTCGCTGCTGGCGCTGGTTCTCAACCCCAACACGACCCGGATGTGGGTCTATCCCTTCCAGACGGCAGGGATGCGATTTCTACAGAACCACATCCAGGAATGGCAATCGCCGAACTTCCATTCCCTCCACACCCAACCCTTCATCTGGATGCTGCTGGCGTTGGTGGCGGCAGTGGGGCTTTCGGGCCGACGAATGGATGGGAGCGACCTGGTGCTTACCTGTGGGCTGGCCTGCGCCGCACTGCTGGCCCGGCGCAACCAGGCTGCCTTCGGCTTGGTTGTCGCTCCAGTACTGAGCCGTCACCTGATGCCCTTGTTAACCAACTTGGAGCGGAAGGCGCGGAAGGTACGGATGGTGAGGCAGTTGCGCGTGCCGCACCATCCCACCACTATCGCGCTGGGGATGATCAACTGGATTTTGCTGATACTGCTTCCGGCTCTGGTAATCAGCAGCGCAGCACTTTCCGCGCCAGCGCAGATTTGGCAGCGGGAGAATCTTCCGGTGGAAGCGGTGGAGTGGATCCGGACCCATCGGCCAGCCGGAAAGATGTTTAATCATTACAACTGGGGCGGCTATCTCATCTGGCGATTGTGGCCCGACTATCGGGTCTTCGTGGATGGACGCACGTATTTATATGGGGATGAGTTCCTTCTACACCAGTATATGAATGCCAGCCCTGAGACGTTGGACGCTTGGAAGGTCAATCTCGTCCTGACCCGACCTGACGACCCCTTGGTTGCACATCTGGCCTGCACGGATGGATGGCAGGAGACTTACCACGATGAAATAGCGGCGATATGGACACGAACGGGGGAGAGATGAAGAAGAATTGGAAGACTGTGGTTATCCTGGTCCTAGTCTTGCTGGCCGGCTTGAGTTGCACAGTGTTCTCAACCGAGATGTGCCCGTCATCTGTAGCGGTGACGGTGGCACCGCCTATCGTGACCGTAGTGGTCACAGTGATGTCCGGGTCACCGGGGACTCCGATGACGCCTGCTCCATCAACATCTGTGGAGCCCCTGCCTACCCCATCGCCTCTTGAGGTCAGGGTGGACGGGGTGATTGTGCTGACGGAGACGGTGACTGTGACTTTCACCGTCACAGGGGACGGGCCGCAAGCATTGCTGTTCGACCCACCCCGGCTGAACGGGCAGCAATCCATCCCGGCTAGTTTGGATAGGGCTCATTTCGCACTCTTGGAGCGCATCACGCAGGGAAAGGCCACCGCAAGCCTGTCCTTTCCTCGCCCGGCGGATGGGCCGCCCTGGACATTGATCTTCAACCCCGACCACGAGCCAGGGGACTACGTGGCCCCACGGGTGGAGATGGAGGTGGAGGTGAGACCGTGGGCGGTGCGATACCTGCCGCGCTGGGCACGGCCAGCCTGCTGTTGGTCGGCGTCATCGCCGTTGGCGTTGCCTTGGGCACTGTGCTCATCGGCAACCCGGCCCGCCTGCTGACCCGGGCCGGGGACGGGGGACGCGAACTGCTGGAATTGTACACGCGGATGACACAGGATCATCGGCGGATGGTACTGGAATATGCTCACCGCCTAGCCCGGCAGATTTGTCCTGCCTGCGGCGCTACGACAAGAGCAGGGGCACGGTTCTGCTCTTGCTGTGGATGGGAATTGGAGAGAGCCGCGTGAAATGCCCGATGAGGTGGTTGAGACTCTATATGCCCTGGACGAACCTTGGCGCTCCCGCTTTCTGGTGCTGGTAGCAAAGATGGCGAATGGTTGGCAATGGGACGGACGAGTGCCCGGGAGAAAAAATGTTGAAGGGTGGCTGCAACGCCCCGGGGTAAGGAGGGCTACCATCCTGCTACTACGTGCGTGGGGAGAACTCAAGGATGAAAAACAAAGTTCAGAAAATGCT
>QMOC01000438.1 GCA_003648085.1 Chloroflexota bacterium | reverse complement strand
GTGTTGAGGATGAACGCGATTTTTCAGACATGCTCCAAAGATTCTCAGCCCGGCGACTGAAAGTCGCGGGCTACTTTTGCGAAGCCCGCCCTCTGGCGGGCTGGGGAGTCGCCGCAGGGCGACTTGGCGCGGGTAGCACGCGGCTTCAGCCGCCGTGTTGAGGATGGGTGCCATCTTGTCCTACCTGTGTGTTAATATAGCACATCTGAGTGACAAATGAGTGACAAAAGGGGACAGGAGGTAAGAAGCAAGGGGGCAAGAAGGTGAAACGTAGTTCCGCTCTGCGCATTGCGTTGCGCTTGCCAATTTTCACCAAAAGCGGTATAGTTCTGGGGCGGTACGACAAGACCGTACAGGAGGGGTGAAGTGGCACGATACGCAGCCGCAGTGGATCAGGGAACCACCGGCACACGCTTTATGATCTTCGACCAGGAGGGGCGGGTGGTCGCTTCGATGTACGAGGAACACACCCAGATTTACCCTCAACCCGGCTGGGTCGAGCACGACGCGGAGGAGATATGGGCCAAAACCCGGCAGGTCATCGCCGGCGCACTGGCCAGGGGAGGCATCCGGCCGGCGGAGATCGCCGGCATCGGCGTCACCAACCAGCGGGAGACGACGGTCGTCTGGGATCCCACCACCGGCGAGCCGCTTTGCAACGCCGTCGTGTGGCAGGATACGCGCACCCGCGAACTCTGCCAGCATCTCATCGCCGATGGGTTGGAGTCAACCTTCCGCGAGAAGACCGGTTTGCCCATCGCCACCTACTTCTCCGGCCCCAAACTCAAGTGGCTGCTCGATCACATCCCTGGGCTGCGGGAGAAGGCGGAGGCAGGCGAGGCCCTTTTCGGCAACATTGACACCTGGGTCATCTGGAATCTGACCGGCGGGCCGCAGGGTGGGGCGCACGTCACCGACGTGACGAACGCATCCCGCACGATGCTGATGAACCTGCGCACGCTGGACTGGGACGATGAACTGCTGGAGATCCTCTCCATTCCGCGTCGAATGCTGCCGACCATCCATCCCTCGTCTGCCCCTGGCTTCTACGGCACGACGCGGGCCGATGGGCCTGTGGACGGCGCGGTGCCGGTCTGTGGTGACCTGGGGGACCAGCAGGCGGCCCTCTTCGGCCAGACCTGCTACGACGCGGGCGAGGCCAAGAACACCTACGGCACAGGCTGCTTCATGCTGCTCAACACCGGCTCCGAACCCGTCCCCTCGAAGAGTGGCCTCCTCACCACCGTGGCCTACGGCCTGCCGGAGGGGACGACCTACGCGCTGGAGGGCTCCATCGCCATCACCGGCGCGGCGGTGCAGTGGCTGCGGGATAATCTGGGGCTAATCCAAAGCGCCGCCGGGACGGAAGGCGTGGCCCAGAGCGTGGAGGACGCCGGTGGCATCTACTTCGTCCCGGCCTTCTCCGGCCTCTTCGCCCCCTACTGGGACATGGACGCTCGCGGCGTCATCGTCGGCCTCACCCGCTACGTGACCCGCGCCCACATCGTCCGCGCCACGCTGGAGGCCATCTGCTATCAGACGCGGGATGTGCTGGAGGCGATGCGTGCCGACTCCGGCATCGAACTGACCGCGCTCAAAGTGGACGGCGGCGCTACAGTCAACGATTTCCTGATGCAATTGCAGGCCGACATCCTGGGCGTGCCGGTGGTGCGCCCGACGGTGCACGAGACGACGGCGCTGGGTGCGGCCTACGCCGCCGGGCTGGCAACCGGCCTGTGGTCAGGCCTGGACGAACTGCGGGCCAACTGGGGTGTAGACCGGGTCTTCGAGCCGCAGTGGGGCGAGGATCGGCGGGAGGAGGCCTACGCCGGATGGAAGAAGGCGGTGGAGCGGAGTCGGGGATGGGTAGAGCGGCCCGCTCTGGTGCGGGGCTGAATCCGTTCAACCCGGTCTCAAAGTCCGTTGACGGTTGCCCCCATGTCCTAAAAATCAGGAGGGAAATATCGGTGAGTAAAAGGGGAAAGAGGAAAAGACGTGAGGAGCAAGCCAGGAAGAGGCGGCAGCGCCAACTAGAGCGACTTCAGAAAATCATAGAGGAGCAACGTGCTACTGCGCCTCCTCCTCTGTCGCCAGCGGAAGTCTCACCTGTGCCTTCATTGGAGATACAAGATTTGGACGCCCTCTGGGATCAATTTGAGGTCGCCAACCTGGAGGAGAAGGTAACCCTTTTCCTGAAGAGTTTAGAGTCAGGCAAACTGGACGACGAATATGCCTTCGAGATGCTGAACGCCATCCGCCCGGCACTCGACCCGCGTGACCCGCAGGGCCGCGTCCTCTACGCTGACTTGGTCGAGCGGCTGCGCTGCCAGGCGCCAGACCTTTATCGGCAGAGTATCCAATACTACCACGAGAACCTCATTACCGACGCTGTCGCCGATGGGCGCTGGGAGGCCATCCCTGATCTGCTGGCCCCCTTCGTTGAGGAGCCGGAGCGCGCCATTGATACCTTCGTTCGCGTCATTGATCAACTGATGTATCACGGTCAGGTTCAGACACTCATCAATGTTATGGACCGTGCCTGGCCGAAGGTGTCGAAAGCGACCAATATCCTTGATTGGGCGATTGACGAATTCGGTGGAAAGATTATGCTGCTTCACTTGTTCGACTATCTGGACACTGCCGAGACCCCTCGCCCTGACGACCCAACCCTGTTGAAAGCCACCGCCTCCTATGGCAAGTGGGCAGAGGGCTGGCTAGAGCGGGTCGTCCCCCGTCTGACCGGGTCTGAGCCGTCCCCTTGGAAGGTCGCCGACTTCGGCCCGGCGGTGGACGCCGACCGGTGGCATGATAATCTCAATGACCTGTTGGCGGAATTCGTCGCCGACCGGCGCCGGGCCGGCGTGCCCTACAGTCGGGGCTATATGGCCTGGACGCAACTTGCAGAGGCGCTGGGGCGACAATTTGTTTCACCTGCCGCGCCGCAGGGTAAGCGTGGGCGCAAGGGAAAGAAACATGGTCGTAAGGCCTCCTTGGCCGCGCTGCACTCCCCCCTGGTGCCTCGCTATCAGACGATGGATAAGGCCCTGGGCGAGTTGTTCCCCTTCCTGGGCGCACAGCCCTACAGGGCTGCGGCCGTGGTTGAACTTCTCCCCGCCTACCTGCACTTCCTGGCCCGTCTGG
>QMOC01000437.1 GCA_003648085.1 Chloroflexota bacterium | reverse complement strand
TGAGGGGAATGTGCGCCCCTTACTCACTGAACTGGGCTACCAGTTCTGGGACCACGGCTTCAACCACACAGGATTGGTACGTCCCGATGGGACGCCCACAGGAGCCCACTATCGTATCCCAGGTAGCCTGGGACGCGGCAATACGGACGTGGACGGTCTGGCCGAACTGTTTTCGCAGCCCGTGACCGACCCACCCTCGAATGCCTTCAGCCGCCTGTTGCAGCACGAGGTGATCATTTTCAAATCATGTTTCCCCAATAGCGCCATCAAGAGCGACGCTATGTACGAGCAATTCCAAACCTGGTATCTCGAGATACGCGATGTGGTGGATCAACATCCCGACCACGTTTTCATCCTCGTCACCACGCCCCCTTTGCACCCCCTGGCGACGAACCCAGACGAGGCAGGCCGGGCCAGATCTATGGCGAATTGGCTCACATCGGATGAGTACCTCAAAGGCCACCCCAATCTCTTCGTTTTCGACTTCTTCGATCTCCTGGCCGACCCTGAGACCAACATGTTGAGCGCCGGGTACCAACTTGCTCCTGATGAACCGAACTCGCATCCCAACCGACTGGCCAACGAGATGATTGGCCCACTATTTGTAGAATTCATTGACGAAGCAGTGCAGACCTACAAACATAGCGGGTTAGACAACCCCTGATGCTCAAGGAGTAAATTAGATGACCATTGAGGATCAGATCAGGCAGTATATTGCCGATAACTTTCTGTTCAGTGACAATAGCGACCAATTGTCCGATGATGCCTCGTTCCTGGAAGAGGGCATTGTAGATTCCACTGGTGTGTTAGAACTGGTGATGTTCGTCGAAGAGACCTTTCACATCACAGTCGAGGATGATGAGATTGTGCCGGAGAATTTCGACTCCGTCGCTCAACTGGCAGCGTACATCCGTCGCAAGGCCGCCTGATGGGCAGCAGTGCTTCGGGGTACAAACGACGCTGCTGAGGCGTCACCCCGAACCAATACAGCCAACTTTAAGCGGTACCCGAATGGTACCCCCAGAGCACGCACAAGGAGACAAACGATGAGGCGAGCAAGCATATGGACGCTGGTCATTTTCGCGATGGCCTGCGTCCCGGCGGCAGTCTCAGGAGGATGCGCCTTTGAGGCTGCTCCAACTGCCCCAGCGGCAAGCGCAACCCTGACCCCGTGGACGTACCTTCCATACACCAGCAGGCAAACACTATCCGCCCTTACCTGGTACGGCATCACGCGGGCACCCGTGGACGATTGGCCCACCATAAAAGAGAACCTGGGCGGATCGGTGGTAGATCTGATCGTTTATCCTTACACACCGTTGAGCGAGATACTCACATCCCTGGACAGCGCGGATTCGCTGGCATACCAGGTCGTGTTTCACATTTACGACGGCGATACGCCCACTAATAACCCTTGGTATCTGAACGCCGCGGACGAGTGGGTGTTCCCACAATCCGCAATTGACACGCTGGAGGCGGTATCCGACCATCCGGCACTCCTCGCCGTCTATGCCCTGCACGAACCGCTCGACGAGGGTGAAGCCCACGTCCCGGTCGAAAAGCAGCGAGAGTTATACCAGTTGTTGAAAGTATACACAGACGGGCTGCCGGTGTACACAGATATGGGAGGGCTGAGCCCGTGGGAAGATCAAGGCGTGGACCTGACGGATGGGATCTGCGATTACTGTCGCACCGGCCCATCCTACTTTCGCAGCGGCTGGACCTCCGAGCAATGCATAGCGGAGACGCTAAGCCGCATAGACGCCGATCTGGACACTCAACAGCGGCTCATGCCCAACTCACAGGTAGTGTTTGCAATCAACACCTACGCCTTCGCCGACTACCAATACCCGATCCGCCTGCCCACTGCCTATGAACTTGACGTGGTGAGGGACTACTTATGCAACTTGGATCAACCGATGCTGTACCATCCGTGGCACTACAGCACCTATGACGCCACTCTGGAGGACGCGCCAGAACTGTGGCCGGTCATCGCCGAGGGATGTGATGAACAAATTCCGGTGACACAGACCAACACCATCATCATAGACCACAATGCGGTGGATGCCTCTGTCATCCCGCAAGCCTGGCTCGATGAAGCGCGTGTGCTGGTAACGTTTTTCAACCATAAGAGCATTGGCAATAACATCCTGGACGGCATAGCCGACCTTCAGGCACAGGATCCGGGTCGGTATAGTATCAGCGTTCAGTTCAGCAACGGAACCAGCCCAGGCATCAATCACTACCAGGCCGGGAGCAACGGGGCCCCGCTCACAAAGATAAGCGGGTTTGCTGACAACGTTCAGGATGGCCACGACCTGGCGTTTATGAAATTCTGTACTGGTGACTGTGAATGTATTCAGGGGGACACGCCGATAGACCAGGTGTGGGCTGCGTATCGAGAGATGATGATAGCGGAACAGGCAGAACATCCCAATACGGTGCTGGCATGGTGGACGTGGCCGATCATCGCCTCAAACAACAGTCGAGCGTACTGCAATGAGGAGTTGGCAGAGTTCAACGACGCAGTACGGGCCTACGTTGACGCCAATGGCGGAGTGCTGTTCGACATCGCCGACATCGAGAGCCACGACCCAGATGGTAACCCGGTGTACTACAACGGCTGGGAGGCCGCGTATCCCGACTATACGACCGACGGGGCCCATCTCAGCGAGATGGGCCGCCAGCGCGTGGCCAGTGCAATGTGGTGGCTTCTGGCACGTGTGGCAGGGTGGGGCAGCGCAGAGGCATGGATCTCCCTTACGGCCGTCACCGATGCGGCGAGCGTTCACCTCGCTGAGACGGCGGTCTACACTCTCCTGCTGACCGCCAGCGCGGGCTTCACCGACCCCGTGTCCCTCACCCTGCAAGGCGCACCGCCGGAGACGACCCTCTCCTTCATCCCCAACCCCATCACCCCGCCCGACACCGCTCATCTCTACATCACCACCACCGCCTCCACCCCCGTAGGAACCTACCCCATGACCACCGTCGCCTCAGCCGACCAGGTGTCCGACACCGCCCCCCTCACCCTGACCATCAACCCAACGCTCACCCTGACCGCCCGGCCACCCCTCCTCACCCTTCTGCCCGGCGAAACCGCCGTTTACACCCTCTCGCTGACCGCCAGCGCGGGCTTCACC
>QMOC01000436.1 GCA_003648085.1 Chloroflexota bacterium | reverse complement strand
AGGAGCAGAGGCGGCGGCTCCAGGCCGGTGTAATGCAGGACCAGCGCCTCCATCCGCCCATCCCGTTCCGCTCCGGCCCACGCGCTCCGGGCGAACATCTCCGGCTCCAGGTCGCCGATGGCGTAGGCAGCGTAGAGGCGGTCGGTCTCGAGGAAGGCCAGAATTTGGGATTTGTCGGTGAGTTTGCCGGTCTTCCACATCCCTCGCCTACCCCCTGCGGGCATATAGCACCTTTCCCCTGGTCAGTATCTCCTCAAAAAACTGATCCCCTTTGGCACACCTCTTCTCCAGTTCAGCCGGGGTGATCACCAGTGGCGAAAAGGGAATTGTCCCCACGATCTCCGCCGTCAGTTCGCAGACCTCCGCCCAACGCTTGGGGAACGATTTGTCGGTTTCTTTCAAAATCAGAAGGTCAATATCGCTTGTTCTATCAGATTCTCCATATGCACGGGAGCCGAAGAGGATAATTCTTTCCGGTTGGTATTCCGTGACCAAGATCTCGACAATCTTCCTTAACAAAGGTTGAATGTCCCTCGTCATCACTCTTCCTCACCGACTAATAGCACATCAAGCATCCCTTCCTCACCGAAGTGCTCCCGGTAGCGGGCGACGAACTCGGCCAGGGTGTAGTGGTGGCTCTGGGGGCCGGGCTGTTCGATGACGTAGGTCGCCGCCAACGCCCCCATCCGCCCGGTGATCTCCCACGGCAGGTCAGCGCTCAGCCCCTTGATGAACCCCGCCCGGTAGGCATCGCCCACGCCGGTGGGATCATCGGCCCGCTCCGGCGGCACCATCGGGATGTCGTACACCTCTCCCTCCGCCCAAATGCGCGAGCCCTCCGCTCCCCGCGTGACGACGCAGGCGCGAGCGGGAGCGGCCTGAATCTCCTCCGGCGTGAGGCCGGTTTTATCCCGTAGCATTTCGAACTCGTACTCGTTGACGATGAGGATGCTGCACCCCTCCAGCCCGGCCCGCAGTTCCTCACCAGAGAGCCGGATGATCTGCTGGCTGGGGTCGTAGAGGTAGGGGATGCCCAATTCCCGGCACTCGGCAGCGTACTTCACCATCGCCGGGGGGTCGTTGGGCGAGATGACTACCAGGTCAACCGGGTCACCCTCCAGGTCGCGCAGGGAGAGATCACGAGCGCGGGCCATCGCGCCGGTGTAGAAACTGGCGATCTGGTTGCCGTCCTGGTCGGTGCTGACGAAGAAGGAGGCGGTGAACAGGTCGGGTTCGTCGCGGATGAGTGAGGTGTCCACTCCGTGCTGCTCCAACCAAGCGCGGTACTCGCCGAAGTCCTGCCCCACTGTGGCCATCACGCGGGGACGCTCGCCCAGGAGCGCCAGGTTATAGGCGATGTTGGCCGCACACCCCCCTCGCTGCCGCCGCATCTCGTCCACCAGGAAACTGACGGAGAGGCGCTCGATCTGGTCGGGCAGGATGTGCTCGGCGAAGCGACCCGGAAAGGCCATCAGATAGTCGTAGGCGATGGAACCGGTGACGATGATGTTCATTGCGCGTCCCTCTCCGCGAATTCTGCCAGGTTCTTGTAGTTATTGCGCATCTCATCGGCGGTCATGCTATTCAACAATTGCAGGAGCCGATGCAGCATCTCACCAATGGGCAACTGTTCGGATACGATGATACCGTAGTGCTCTCGCCCGGCCCGCCAATACTCGTCGAAAAGAGGGGCGAAATGTCTGATGTTACAAGTTAGGATGGCCCGATGTTGACTGGCGGCGTAGGCCAACTGTTCGGGGTCGTCGAGATTGCTGTTACCTACTTCGTAGGCCGACACTGCATCGAACCCGTGCTGCCGGATTAGCCCGGCCAGTTTGCCGTGGACGTCGGCATCGGTGTATAGTCTTATGAAGAGAGACGTTTCGACATCCACTCTGCTGCTTCCTTGTTCTCGATGATGTACTGCTCTATTTCCTCTAGATGGTCGTAGTAGTAGCCCAGCGCATCGTGCACTTGAGCAGGAGTGAGAACGGGGTAGGCTTCTATGATGTCCTGCACGGAATCGCCTAACCGCGTGCGTTCTACAATGGCACGCACGGTGATTGCCGTACCTCTGATGGTGGGTTCTCCCCGGTGCATATCTTCACTGCACACGATGTATGGGTGCTCCGTGGGCAGCACGCTTTCCCGATTGATCATCAGTTCCTCTATCTTCTTCGCCAATGTCTGAATCGCTTCCCGCAACTGGCTCAGTTCCCTAAGAACCTGGTAAGTGTCAACTGCTGTTTCCATCCTGCCCTCCCCATCCTAGTGCTCTCTCTGGACGACCCGACGCATCGGCAAGAACCGGTCGCGGATGATGACTTTTAACGCCCATAGGCCATCCCACGGGCGGATTTTCTTCCCCTCGGCGACGGTGCGCGGGCGGTAAGTGATCGGCACTTCGACGATCTCGTATCCGGCCCGCAGAATCTTGTCCGTCAACTCGAAGTCCAGGTCGAAGCCTGAGCCTGTAAGGTGGAGCGACTTGAGCACGTCCACCCGCACCATCTTAGCGCCGGTCGCCACGTCTGTCAAGTGAGCGCCGTAGAGCACGTTGGTCAGCCAGGTGAGTAAGCGCACTCCCATGTAGTTGGTCACGTACTCATAGACTGCTTGCCCACCCAGGGTACGGGAACCGTAGATCGCGGCGGGATGCTCGTTGGCGACCCGCTCCAGGAAGAGAGGGTACTCGGCCGGATCGTACTCCAGGTCGGCGTCCTGGATGATGGCGTAATCGCCGGTGCAGTGAGCAATGCCGGTGCGCACCGAAGTGCCCTTGCCCAGATTGCGCGGGTGGAAGATGACCTGCACGTCCGGCAGATCCAGCCCCTGCAAGAGTTCCCTGGTTCCGTCGGTGGAGAAGTTATCCACGATAATGATCTCCTTCTCCCACTCCGGCCCCAGGTCTACCGCTCGGACCCGATCCAAAACGGTCAAGATAGTGTCTCGTTCGTTGTAGCAGCAGATGATGATGGATAGTTTCATAGCGAATCAGCGAATCAGCGAATCAGCGAGTCGGCGAGTCGGCGAATTGGTGGAAGAAGTCGGCGAAGGTTTGCAGTATGTAGGCAATGCGGGCATCGTCGAGGCCCGGGTAGACGCCGACGAAGAAGGTGTAGCGCAGGACGAGGTCGGAGTTGGGT
>QMOC01000435.1 GCA_003648085.1 Chloroflexota bacterium | reverse complement strand
GTGCGCGTGCTCGATCTCTCCCGTCTCCTCCCCGGCCCCTATTGCTCCCGCATCCTGACCGGGACAACAGTTCGCTCCGGCCCCCCCGGTCAGCACGCCTACGGCGGGTCAGCCAGCGCCTCGATGACCTCGAAGCCGTCCAGCCCCGGCATCTGAATGTCCAGCAATACCAGGTCGGGCTTCTCCCTCTCGATCATCTCCACCGCCTGTGTGCCGCTCTCGGCCTCGCCGATGACCTCGACAGCCTCGATGTCTGCTAGCATGCGGCGCAGCCGATCCCGCGCCGGAGATTCGTCGTCTACGATTAATACGCCCATTCGAGGCATATTCTCACCCTTCCGTCAGGAACTCCAGCGTCAATCGCAGCACTTCCTGCGGCTTCTGCCACTCCAGGTCGTGGATGCCGCCCTCGATCTCGACGATGCGGGCGCTGGGCACCTCGGCCCGCAGGAACTCCAGCGTGGGCCGGATGTGCTCGCGGTAGGGCGAACGGCTGCCGGTCAACAGCAGGACCGGGGCGCGGATGCGCCGCGCATCGGGGCGCAGGTCCACGTCCGGCCTCTCGAAGAGGCTGCGCTTGATCCCACCCCAGCCGGGGCGATTGGCATGCCGCACCTCGGAGGCGACGTAGGCCAGCCACTCCTGCCGCTCCCCTTCGCTCATCTCGTCCCACCAGGGGCCGGCGATGTGGCGGGCAAAGCGGGTGTTGAACAAACCCGAGCGCACCACGGCGAAGAACAGGTCGCCGATGAGGGGGGCGCTGACGGCCCACGATTGCAGGCGGCTCCAGCCGGGGAGCCCCATCTCGACGCTGATGAAGCCCTCGATGGCGACCACCTTGCCCGTCCGCTCCGGGTAGCGCCCGGCGAAGTTGAGGACGATGGTGCCGCCGTAGGAGACGCCCATCAGGTGTGCGCGTTCGATGCTCAATGCATCCAGGAACGCGGCGATGACGTCGGACTGCTCCTGAGGGGTGTAGTCGAAGCCACGGGTGGGTTTGTCGGAGTCGCCTGTGCCCACGTAGTCCAGCGCCAGCACGCGGTAGTGTGCGGCCAGGCCGGGTGCCACCCGCTGCCAGTTGCGATAGGTGGCGAAGGAGGGCGGCACGAGCAGCAGGGGGTATCCCTCGCCGGCTTCGACGTAGTGGAGGCGGAAGCCGGCCGCGTTCACATAGCGATCGGTGCCAAAGGGAGTATGGCTCATTGTCTTCCCTGCCAGTCTGCTAACCAGGCAACAGGTACCAGCACTGCCGGCAAGAGCAGATTGAGCGCTGTAAAAACCGGATAAGGTGACCGGCCTGTAGTTACCACTTCCACCACTGCAGCCTGGTAATCGTACTGTCGCCAGCGCCATAGCAGAACCGCATAGAGCATGAGGCCAATGAGAGGCCCGCCCGTTTGCAGCAGGGCTAGAAAGGCCGCGTTTGTCGCCGTTAACGCTGCCAGCAAACCCAGGATGGCCCAGGCCAGCGGTGGCCTCTTTATGCTGCCCATGTCCTTCCGCCGTACCGAGAGATACGTTACGCTTGACAAGATGGTGCTCTATGCTATTATATTAGTGTGCGCCCGTACCTCAATTGGACAGAGGAGCGGTCTACGAAACCGACTGTTGTGGGTTCGAGTCCCGCCGGGCGCGCCAGTCTGTTCATGCCCTCCCCGAGGGGAGGGTATTGTTGTATCCTCCCCTCCTGCTGCGCTTGGTGTCTCCACGTCCCTCACGAGTACGTCGAAAAACTTGGGTGGAAGCCCATCTTTAGCCGGGAAATCCTCGCTGAAGCGAGGCCCCCAGATGGTTTTTCGATGCTTACCTTACGCGCCGGGACGCGGTGTGACGTATCGGACGTGCTTGAAGGGCTTGACCTGTGCGCCGACGTTCTCCTTCAGCAGATTGCCGGAGACGTGCATCAGCGTGTCGCCATAGTCCAAATCCACTCCCATGCTGGCCAGGCAGGGGTAGTGGTGATGCAACAACCCGGCCTCTTGCTCCGCGTCGTCCGCCGAGATGCCCACCAATCCACGTGCCACGTGACGCGCACAGCCGCAGACAGAATCGCGCACCACCTCCGCCGACGTGATAGCCCGCGTCTGGGGGTCCACTGTGACGCGCAGGTCAGGTCGGCCAAAGTGACGCGCAAACTCGGCGATGAGCGGGTCGTCGTATTCGAGCCGCTGGCGGCGGCCAGTGCTGTAGTGCGTCTCGGTCAGCGAACACAAGGGCTTGGGCGTCACGCACGCAACGCCTATGTCCCGGAGCCAGCCCCGCAATTGCCGGGCCAGCCCACGCGGCAGCCAGGCCTCGCTATCCACCGCCACGACAACGGCCTGGGCACCGGTCATCCGGGCGATGTCGGGGAGCAGTTCTGCTATGCCCCGGTGTTCACCGAAGGACAGGATCAGGTCAGCCGGTGGAAGCGCGGCGGGCAGGTGATCCTCGGGATAGTCTATCACCGGCGGTAGTACGGCCGGCGCCTGCCAGACCTCGACTACCCAATCCGTGGGGCCGTGGGCACGGATGTTCTCCACGTGCCGTTGCCCATATTCCCCCGAGACGATGGCCAGGATGCGCATATCCGTCTTCTCCAATGATACACTGAAGGAGAATTTCAGTCTGTGACTAAAGTCTCTTGGTAGCACGGTTCCCATCGCTCATATCACCAGAATCGGCATATCGGCTGGGAACAGGCCCAGTCGGTCGCCGCTGTGCATGGGCGTTTCCAGGTAGTCGCCGCTCGTGGGGAGGCGCGCTTGCGCGGTCTGATAGCCCAACCAGGGGGCCATCGTAGAGCCGGTGTTGAGCAACCTGCCGTTGAGAAAGACGTGGCCCACCTCTGTTGGCGCGATGCCGACTTGCTGCAACACCTGAGCGACAGTCGGCGTGCCCTCGATCGAAAGACGGAGCACACTTGGCCGGTCGGCGCGCGGCTGCTCTCCGTAGCGACGCAGGCTACCGTACAGGTGAATTTCGATCATTACTTCTCCTCTGATTCGAACCAGTGTTGATAGTCGGGCCGGATGTTTACCCGCCGCAGCAGATTGGCGTTGGTCACCACGGTCACGGAAGAGGACGCCATAGCGATCTCCGCCAGCACCGGGTGCATCATCCCCAGGATGGCCAGCGGGATCATCACCACGTTGTAGAAGAAGGCCCAGAAT
>QMOC01000434.1 GCA_003648085.1 Chloroflexota bacterium | reverse complement strand
GGCAAGCCCGCCTCGGCGGCAAGAGGGAGATTCAGATCAGGGTACTCCCCGTTGATGATCTCCACCGCCAATTCAACCCCATTCCGCAAAAGTTCTCCGGTAGGGGCCAGCGAGCCACTCAGTGGATAGATTGCGCCGATGACAACCTCTGCCGCGGGCTCGGGCGTCGCAGGCTTACAAGAGGTCCCCACCAGGCAGAGCAACAGGGTGAGTGCAACCGCCAGATATGTGAACCTTTTCATGGCATCCTCTCCTTAATTCATTGGTGAACGTAAAATGACCAATCATCGGGAATTCAGCCTTCAATTTCGCCTACTCTTTGTCGCAGATCACCTCCTTTCCTCCGGCATACCTGTATGTCCTGAAGAGAGGGCACCGAGAGAATCGTCGCACAATAATCAACAAAGGCGTACACTCGCCAGTCGTAATACAAGACGACTGCTGCTGTGCCTGTGCCTATTGGGAGATGAGACGCTGGGCTGGCCAGAGCCTCCCAATGTCTTGCCTGGGTTAGCACATTCTGTTGTTATTGTGCAACAAGTTCTAGTTTTATTATTTTACTCATTTCGGTTCGGCTGTCAATTCACTCTAACGCCGCCAGCCGCTCCCTTAGTTTAGCCTGTTCGGTTTGCAGATCGGCCAGTTTGTCCCGCTCCCGCTGGACGATGTGTGCAGGGGCCTTCTGCGCGAACTCTCCCGCCAGCAGGCTCTCGCTGCGGGCAATGCGGGCCTCGATGGCGGCCAGTTCCGACGATAGCCGCTTCCGCTCCGCTTTCAAATCCACCAGCGCAGCCAGCGGCAGGTAGCAGACGGTCTCGCCGACGATGATGGTGGCTGCTTGAGCAGGCGGTTGGATAGTTGGCTGGATAGTTAGTTGGTTGGGGTCGAGTTTGGCCAGGGAGCAGAGCACAGCACGCTGTTCGTCCAGCCATCGCACAGCATCACCGGCGGCTATAGCAGCCGGGATGCGCTTGCCGGGGGTCACGTTGTACTCGGCTCGGCGATTGCGGATGCCCCGTATGAGTTCCATCACCAGTTCCATCTGTTCCTCCGCCTCCTCGTCCAGGAGCGCAGAGTCTGGCTCCGGCCAACGGGCTACTATCAGCGCCTCACCCTGCCGGGCCTCCTCCGGCAACGCCTGCCAGATGGCCTCAGTGACGAAGGGCATGAAGGGATGCAGCAGCCGCAGCGCCGTCTCCAACACGTGGAGCAGAACGGCTCGCGGGACGGCTTTGTCCGCCGCTTCGTCGTAGAGGCGCACTTTGCTGGCCTCGATGTACCAGTCGCAGTATTCCCCCCACAGGAAATCGTGGATCTGGCGGCCAGCCTCGCCGTACTGGTACGTCTCGAAGAGGCGGGTCACGTTCTGGATGAGACGGTTCAAACGCGAGAGGATCCAGCGGTCGGGCAGTTGCAGGTCTAAGGTTTCAGGTTGCAGGTTTAAGGTTTCAGATTGCGGGCTTGAAACGTTCGTCAGAACAAAGCGGGCTGCCTGCCAGATCTTGTTGGTGAAATTACGCGCCCCCTCCAACCGACGCGGGTCGAGGTTCATATCCAGGCCCGGTGTGGAACTGGTCAGCAGGGTGTAGCGGAGCGCGTCGCTGCCGTATTTCTCGATGATGTTCAGCGGGTCGTACTCGTCAATGTTCTCCATTGACTTGCTGATCTTCTTGCCCTCCTCGTTGCGCACCAGGCCGTGCAGGTAGACGGTGGAGTAAGGGGTCTGGCCGGTCATCTCGATGCCCAGCATCATCTCCCGCGCCACCCAGAAGAACAGAATGTCGTAGCCGGTCTCGCGCACGTCGGTGGGGTAGTAGCGGCGGTAGTCAGGCGCGTCCGCGTCCGGCCAGCCGAGCGTGGAGAAGGGCCACAGGCCGGAGGAGAACCATGTGTCGAGAACGTCCTCATCCTGGTGAATGTTGGGACTTCCGCAGTGGGCGCAGACGGTGGGATCGTCCATCTCGCAGGTCTGCTCGCCGCAGTCGTCGCAGTACCAGACGGGGATGCGGTGGCCCCACCACAGTTGGCGGCTGATGCACCAGTCGCGGATGTTCTCCATCCAGTGGAAGAAGCGCCGCTCCTCCCGCTCCGGGATGATGACGGTGCGCCCATCGCGCACGGTCTGCATCGCCGCCTCGGCCAGCGGCTTCGTCTTGACGAACCACTGGGTGGAGATGCGCGGCTCGATGTCGGTGTGACAGCGCTGGCAGGTGCCCACGGCGTGGAAGTAGGGCTCGATCTTGACGAGCAGCCCTTCCTTCTCGAAGTCGGCGACGATGTTGCGGCGGCACTCAAAGCGGTCCTGCCCGGCGTAGGGGCCGCCCAGTTCATTGATGTGGGCCGTATCAGTCATCACGTTGGGGGCCTCCAGACCGTGGCGGATGCCGATCTCGTTGTCGGTAGGGTCGTGGGCCGGGGTGACCTTCACCGCGCCGGTGCCGAACTCCGGGTCCACCACTTCATCCGCAATGATAGGGATGCGGCGGCCAATGGCCGGGAGGACGGCCGTCTTGCCGACGAGATGCTTCCAGCGGGGGTCATCGGGGTGGACGGCGACGGCGGTGTCGCCCAGGATGGTTTCCGGGCGGGTGGTTGCCATCTCGATGAACTCGGTCGCGCCCTCAGCCCACTTGCCGCTGCCCCACTCCGCTCGTGGTCCATCCCAGTCGTCGTTGACGATGGGGTAGCGGATGTACCAGAGGTGACCAGCACGCTCTTCGGGGATCACCTCCAGGTCGGAGATGGCGCTGGTGCAGCGGGGGCACCAATTGACCAGATAGGTCCCTCGATATATGAGGCCCTTCTTGTAGAGATGCACGAAGGCGGTGCGCACGGCGCGGCTCAGGTCCTCGTCAAGGGTAAACCGTTCCCGCGTCCAATCGCAGGAAACACCGAGCCGCTTGTGCTGCTCGGTGATACGCTTCTGGGACGTCCGCGCCCAGGTCCAGCAACGCTCGATGAACTTCTCGCGCCCCAGGTCGTGGCGCGTGAGGCCCTCTTTACGCAGTTCGCGCTCGACGACGTTCTGGGTGGCGATGCCGGCGTGGTCGGAGCCGGGCAGGAAGAGTGTCTCGAAGCCGCGCATGCGGTAGTAGCGGGTCATCAGGTCTTCGACGGCGGCGGTCATGGCATGGCCCAGGTGCAGGACACCGGTGACGTT
>QMOC01000433.1 GCA_003648085.1 Chloroflexota bacterium | reverse complement strand
CCGCATGATCCCGGATCGGCGGCGGGGACGGGCGATGCTGCGGGAACTGGGCGCACGCTTCCAGTTCGACCTGGATCCCGACGCTGAAGTGACCAGCCTGACCATCGGCGAGCGGCAGCAATTGGAGATCCTACGCCTACTGGCCCTGGGTGCGCAGGTCATCATCCTGGACGAGCCGACCACCGGCATCTCCGCTCCTCAGAAGGAACAACTCTTCGAGACGCTCCGCCGCCTGGCCGAGGAAGAGGGACGCTCAGTCGTCTTCGTCTCCCACAAACTGGAGGAGGTGGAGGAACTCTGCCACCGCGTGACGGTTCTTCGGCATGGGAAGGTCACCGGCGAAGCAGAGATGCCTTGCCCGGTAGACCGTCTGGTAAACATGATGTTCGGGCGCAGCCTCCCGCCGGCCGAGCGCGTACCGGTAGAGCCGGGGCCGGTGGTTCTGCGCCTGGAGGGAGTGACCATTCCCTCCTACCGCCTCATTGTAGAAGGTGTAAACCTGGAAGTGCGGGCGGGAGAAGTGGTCGGGCTGGCCGGGCTGGAGGGGAGCGGGCAGCGTCTCTTTCTGCGAGCCTGCGCGGGGCTTGAGCGGGTCGCCTCGGGCCGCATCCTGCTAGACGGGCGAGACCTGACGGGCGCGCCCTATCGGCGTTTCTTGGAGGCCGGCCTGGCCTACATGCCTGCCGGCCGACTGGAGGAGGGGTTAGTCGGCGGCCTCACTCTCACCGAGCACTTCGCCCTGGCCGAGCGGGGCGGCCCCTTCTTTATTGACTGGGCGGTTGCTCGGGAGCGGGCCGCTGAGCGCATCCGTCACTTCAACATCGTTGGTCAACCCGACACCTCGGTGGAGGCCCTCTCCGGCGGGAATCAACAGCGCGCCCTGCTGGCCCTGCTCCCGCCCAATCTGCGGCTGCTGCTGATGGAGCATCCCACCCGCGGGCTGGACGTCGAATCGGCCAACTGGATCTGGCAGCAGTTGTTGGCTCGGCGGGAGGAGGGAACGGCCATCGTTTTCATCTCTGCCGACCTGGACGAACTGCTGGAACGCTCGGACCGCATCGTCGTCTTCTTCGGCGGGCGGATGATGCCCCCGCTCGCGGCTCGCGAGACGACGGTGGAGCAGTTGGGGTATCTGATTGCGGGGAAGGACGTGAAGCGTGGAGCGTGAAACGGAAATATGAAGATCACTGCAAGGCTGACAAGCATTTTCCTGGCCCTGGCGCCGGTTCTTCTGGCGCTCCTGTTCACCACCCTGATCCTGGTCGTCGTCGGCGCGTCTCCCTGGGAGGCATACCGCAACATCCTCGCCGGGGCCTTCGAAAGCCCGGAGAAGATCGCCGATGTCGTCGCCGCGTGTGTGCCGCTCATCCTCTGCGGCGTGGGGATGAGCATCACCTTTACCGCCGGCCAGTGGAACGTCGGCGTGGAGGGACAGATCATCCTGGGGGCGATCTTCGCCACCTGGGTAGCCCGCAACCTCCTCTGGCCCCGCACGCCGGTGCTGACGACGATGCTCCTGGCCGGGGTGCTGGGCGGGGCGCTCTGGGGGACGCTGGCGGGCCTCCTGAAGGTTTACGGCAAGGTGCACGAGATCTTCGGCGGGTTGGGTCTGAACTACGTGGCACAGGGGCTGGCGATATGGCTCATATTTAACCCGTGGAAGCCGGCCGATGGGGCGACGATGAGCGGCACCGATCCCTTCCCCGACCCGGCCTGGATGCCTCGCCTGGGCCACTTGCGCCTCGCGCCGCTGGCGGTGCTCCTGGCTCTGGTGGTGGTGGTGGTGGCCTATTTTCTGCTGCGGGGGACCCGTTGGGGGTTGGAACTGAAGGCGCTGGGGAAAAACTTCCGCTCTGCCTTCCTGTTGGGCGTACCCTCCACGCCGCGCCTGTTGACCGCCTTCGCCGCCTGCGGCGGGTTGGCCGGCCTGGCCGGTGCGATCCGCTGCTCCGCAAGGTACGGACGCATGATACCGGAAATCTCCGGCGGGCAGGGCTATCTTTCTCTGCTGGTGGCCCTCCTGGCCGGCTACCGCCCCCAGTGGGTGCCCCTCATCGCCCTCTTCTTCGCCGCCGTGGGGGTGGGCAGCCCTCGGCTGGAACTGAACATGCACCTGGATTCCTCCCTGGGCGGCGTGCTGGAGGCATCGGTGGTGCTGGCGGTGATGATTGTGAACGGTTGGCGGGCGCTGGTTGCCCGGCGGCAGGCTCAACAAGCGGAGGAGGAGATAGCCTGATGGAGACCGATTTCCTGATCCAGACCCTCTCCTCCATCGTGGCCGCCGCCACGCCGGTGGTGTTGGCTTCCATTGGGGAGACCATTTCGGAGAAGAGCGGCGTCATCAACCTCTCGCTCGACGGCTCCATCGCCCTCTCGGCGATGACCGACTTCGCCGTAGCCTTCACCACCGGCAGCGCGACGCTGGAGCTGCTGGCGGCGATGGCGGTAGGAGCGTTGATTGCCCTCATCGTTGCTTTCGCCAGCATCACCCTACGCCAGGAACAGGTGGCCGTCGGCTTTGTGCTGACGATGCTCGGCCTGGAACTGGCCGACTTCCTGGGCAACCCCTTCGTCCGCAAGCCCGGCCCCTCTGTGCCCCACATGCCCATCCCCCTCCTCTCCGGTATCCCCTTCCTGGGGCCGATCTTCTTTGACCACAACCTGATGGTCTACCTCAGCCTCCTCTCCATCGTCGCCGTCTGGTGGTGGATTTACAAGACCCAGCCTGGATTGAAACTGCAAGGAGTGGGGGAGCGACCGGAGTCGGCCTTCGCCCGAGGAGTAAACGTCAATCGCCTCCGCTATCTCTACACTGTGGTCGGCGGCGCACTGGTTGGGCTGGGGGGAGCGTCCTACTCACTGAGCATCAAACTGGGCTGGAGCCACCGCCACACCTTTGGCATCGGCTGGATCGCGCTGGCGATCGTCATCTTTGGCGGCTGGAACCCCTGGCGGGTGGCAGCGGGGTCGTACCTCTTCGGCCTGCTTAAGGCGCTGGGCAGCATCCTGCAGCGCAATCCGGCCTTCGCCGCCGTCCCCACCCAGATTTTCTCCTCCGCCCCTTTCGCGCTGATGATCTTTGCCCTGCTCCTGGTGAGCAGCGAAGGGGTGGATCGGTTGTTGGCCCTCCTGCCCCCGCGCCTGGCCCGCCGCATAGACCGGGCCAT
>QMOC01000432.1 GCA_003648085.1 Chloroflexota bacterium | reverse complement strand
GCGCAAGGAGGCGGGCTTCAATCTGGACGACCGCATCGTCACCACCTACCAGGCCGACGTAGAACTGGCCGAGGCAATCGAGGCGTGGCGGGACTTCATCGCGGCGGAGACCTTGAGCGTGGAACTGCGGGCTGGGCCGCCGGAGGAGGGAGCCACTGTGGGCGAGGATCGGGTGGCCGGTCACTCGCTCAGATTGGGAGTGCGACGGGCATCGTCGTGAACAGGCGGTGCTGGGGCTTCCGGCACCGGCGCTTCTGGGTCGGTGTTGCTCTTGCCAATTCAAGCTGAGTGGGGTAGAATAGAACACACTTGAGGCGGTAAGGCGGAAGGAGGACAGATGCCTTTCTCGTACGAAAGAGCCAAGCGGGAACTGCTGGAGGAACGAGCGAAACTGAAGCAGCAGTTGGAACAACTCGAGGCCGCCGAGTACGAAAGCATAGGCTACAGCAACCACATGGCCGACGACGCGACAGATGCCTTCGATCAGGCCGTGGGTGTGGCGTTGAAGCGCAAAGTCGAGGCTTCGCTAGAAGAGGTAGAGCGGGCGCTGGCCAAGTTCGACAATGGCACCTATGGTATCTGCGAAGCCTGTGGTGCCAGGATTGACCGGGCACGTCTGGAGGTGTTGCCCCAGGCCATGTACTGCCTGGACTGCCAGGCCCGCTACGAACAAAGCGGAACACGGACGGTCTCTCATTGAAGCGACAAAGGTGGGGCGCTCTGATCTTGCCGGCCACGGCTGCATTGGTCTTGTTTGTTGACCAGGTCAGTAAATACCTGGTGACGATGTGGCTGGGAGAGGGCCAGTCGTGGGACATTGCGCCCTGGCTGGCCCCTATATTTCGTATCACCCACGTGACGAACACGGGGGCGGCCTTTGGGCTGTTTCCTAAATGGGGTGATTTCTTCATCCTCATCGCTGCGATAGTCATCGTGGCGATCATCCTCTACTATCATCATCTCCCGCGTGGGCAATGGCTGATGCGAGTTGCACTGGGCCTCCAACTCGGCGGGGCCACCGGTAACCTGATAGACCGGCTACGGCGGGGGTTTGTGGTAGATTTCATTGACCTCAACTTCTGGCCCTTGCACAACTGGCCCGTTTTCAACTTGGCGGATGCCTCCATCGTCACTGGTGTGACGCTGCTGGCGCTGATGATGCTGTGGGAGGAACGGCGTGAGCGGGACAGACGGCGGGCGGCTGAGGATGGCTGAGGGGCGGGTTGTCCTCTTCACCGCCGACGAGGGGGGCGAGCGGCTGGATAAGGTCGTTCCGACTCACGTGCCGGACCTCAGCCGGGCGATGGCCCAGCGGTTGATCAAGACCGGCGCGGTCACCGTCAACGGGCAGCCCAGCAAGCCCAGTTACCGCGTGCAGGTGGGCGACGAGGTCGTTGTGCGCGTCCCTGCCGAGATGCCTGAGCAGGTTGTGCCGGAGGACATCCCCCTTGACATCATCTACGAAGATGAGGCTTTGCTGGTGGTGAACAAACCGGCGGGGATGGTCGTGCACCCGGCCTACGGCCACACCAGCGGCACTCTGGTCAACGCGGTGCTGGCCCATTGCCCGCAGGTTGCTGATGTGGGCGGGCCGGACCGGGCTGGGATAGTCCACCGGCTGGACAAAGATACCTCCGGCCTGATTCTCATCGCCAAGGATGATGCAATCCGGGCTGCACTCCAACGACAGTTCAAGCGCCGGCAGGTCGCCAAGACTTATCTGGCGCTGGTTGAGGGGCAAGTGCAGCCTCGGGAGGGGGTCATAGAAGCACCGGTGGGACGTGACAAGCGGCAGCGCAAGAAGATGGCCGTGGTGCGGAGTGGGCGGGAGGCGCGCACATTGTACCGGGCTGTCGAGTATTTCCGTAACCATACACTACTGGAGGTGCGTCCCTACACCGGTCGCACGCATCAGATACGGGTGCATCTGGCTTGGCTGGGCTATCCGGTCGTAGGGGACGCGGTCTACGGACGCCGCCGCCAGCGGTTGCTTCATGGCCGCCACTTCCTCCACGCTGCGCGTCTACGCTTCACCCATCCCGCCACGGACGAGGAGGTAGAGTTCAAAGCCCCATTGCCGCCCGAACTGATCACTCTCCTCAAGCAGTTGCGCCGCTCCTGATCACATTCCACGCATCACGTCTCACGCATCACGTTTCATGGAAGGAGTACTCACTATGCGCGAAATCACCGTCGCAGCCGTACAGATGAAGCCCGAACTGGGCCGAATGGAAGAAAACCTGATCAAGATGAACGAATTCATCACCCGCGTCGCGACCGAACAGCCGGTGGATCTGATCGTCTTTCCGGAACTGGTCACGACGGGTTACGAGGTCGGGCCGCGTTTTCCCCAACTGGCTCAGCGTGTCCCAGGCCCCACGGTTAACCTCGTTGCTCAGCGGGCGAGCGAATTGGGCGTGCACGTCGCCTTTGGGATGGTCACCAAGGAGAAGGTCGAAAGCATTATTTACAACTCCGCCATCTTGATCGGCCCCGATGGTGACCTCATCGGTCAGTATCACAAAATGCACCTGCGGGGAGAGGAACGTATCGCCTTTCGCTCCGGCTACCGGATTAATGCTTTCCAGACGGCGTTTGGCACCGTTGGGCTGATGATTGGGTGGGATCTGGCCTTCCCGGAGGTGGCGCGCAGCCTGGTGCTGGAGGGGACGGAGTTGCTGGTGGTATGCGCCAACTGGGAGCAGCCTCACGCCGACGAGTGGCGCACCTACCTGCTGGCGCGGGCCTACGAGAACGCGGTCTTCGTGGCCGCTGCCAACCGGGTGGGAGAGGAGCCCTCGTATACCTTCTTCGGTCAAAGCAGCATCGTCGGTCCTCGTGGGAAGGTCTACGCCAGCGTGGAGGAACCTGAGGAGGGGTACGCTGTGGCGCGCATTGACCTGGACGAGGTGCGGCAGGTGCGGGAGGAGACGCAGATTCTGCAGTGCCGCCAGCCGACGGCCTACCGCGCCGTGGTCAGGAAGTACTGAAGGCCCCGGTCGCTATCGTGTCAGGTCAAACCTGGCCACGGGAAATCCCAAAGATCCCGTCGGGGGAAGAGTCGCCTCCTCGGTCGGGGTTTCCCCTGGCGTGGGGGAAAATTCGAGGGCGGGCGTGGCTTCCTCCGTTGGCGTCTCGGTCGCTTCAGGTGCAGGCGTCTCGGTCGGTGTGGGGG
>QMOC01000431.1 GCA_003648085.1 Chloroflexota bacterium | reverse complement strand
CGACCTATCTCCAATCTACGCCCCTCCCCCGTGATCGGTCACGGTTGAGAACTATGACCGGTCACGGTCAAATCACAGTCTCCCCCTCCAAAAATCGTGACAAGAACGTGACCCCGGACAGGCGACAAGCGCCTGTTTTTTGTTTATACTTTTGATGATGGCGTGTTCCAACGGGGGTGGGACATCATCCAGTATAACCACGAATGAGGAGGTGATATACCATGCCGTACGGACTGCAGGTCCGACTTAAAGTGAAGGACTATGCCAGGTGGAAATCTGATTTCGATAGGGAGGATACCATTGCCATACGGAAGGCTGGCGGTGAAAAGTCGTATCAGATCTTCCGCACCATTGACGATCCCAATACTCTCGTGCTCCTGTGCGAATGGGATAGTCTCGACAATTTGCAAAAGTACGCGCAATCCGAGGAATTGCGAGAGTTGATGCAGCGGGCCGGTGTTACTGATCCGGGCGAGGCCTACGTACTTGAGGAACTGGACCGAGGCTCCGTCTGATTGACAGCCGCTGACAAGTGCACCACAGAACTGCAGCGCGAAACGCGCTGGAACCCTCGCTTTATCGGGGTTCTCCCGACCGATGTCCCACCCCCAATGGCTTGGACCGGGGATAGATAGGATATGCCAACAGTTCCCGATCCGATTGACTATCTTCATCATCGCGCTGTCAGGCGGAAGACGTAGGGCAAGATGTCATCTTGCCCCACCTGGTGGAAGGCGTAGGGCAAGATGCCACTGTTGCCTCTGTCAGGCGGCGCAGGGCTTGGAAATCCACACCAAAATGGAGGTAGGAGAAAATGGATTTACAATTGACCGAAGAGCAAGAGATGACGAAGAGAATGGCCGGGGAACTGGCCGCCAAAGAGATCGCCCCCATCGCCGCGGAGATTGACGAGACGGGGCGCTTCCCCAGGGAGGTCTTCGAAAAGATGGCCCAGGCCGGCCTCTTCGGCATCCTCATCCCCCCACCCTTCGGCGGGGCCGGGGGTGAGAGGCTCGATTTCGTGCTCGCCGTCGAGGAGATAGCGGCCGCCTCTGCCTCGGTCGCTTTGAGCCTGGTGGAGAGCACGGGAGCCGCTTTCGCCATCCTGGCCTTCGGCAGCGATGAGCAAAGGAAGAAGTACCTGCCTGGACTGGCCAAAGGGGAGAGATTAGGTGCTGTCGCTGTGTGCGAACCCAGCGGTGGGGCCAACTGGCAGATGGCCGTGCGCACCCGGGCCGTAGCCGACGGCGATGAGTACGTGGTCAACGGCTCCAAATGCTTCATCAGCAACGCCGGCGAGGCGGACGTTTACATCGTTGTGGTCAGAAGCGACCCGGCGAAAGGGCCGTTGGGCCTCTCGATGTTGATCATCGAAAAGGACACCCCCGGTTTCTCTGTCGGCACGCTGGAGGACAAGTTTGGCCTGCGCGGGGATCCCACGGGGGAGTTGGTCTTTGCGGACTGCCGTGTGCCCCGGGAAAACCTGTTGGGGCAGGAAGGGGATGCTATGAAGATCGTCCCTGCTTCCGGGGTTCTGGATAGCCTTGGGCAGGCGGCCATCGCCGCCGGGCTGGCCCGGGCCGCGCTGGAGGCCGCCGTCCAGTATACCAAAGAGAGGCCCGTGGTGGAGCCGAGGACCTTGGCCGACTTCGAGACCGTCCAATCCACCATTGCCGAAATGGCCATCGCCGTAGAGTCCGCCCGGCTTCTAGCCTACCGGGCCGCCTTTCCCGCGACGATGGAGGGGCCGGATCCGTTGATATTCCTGGCGACGATCTTCAATAAGGAGGTGGCGATGGAGGTCACCGGCCAGGCCGTCAGGTTGCACGGGGGGTATGGCTGCACCCGGGACTATGCGGTGGGGCGCTACTTCCGGGATGCCAAGACACTCTCACTGGCCCCGCCGGCGATTGATGCTATCAGAGTAATGGCCGGGAAGATGCTCCTGGGCGTGCCCATGGGTCCTCCTCCTGGGGTTGGCGGTCCATCCAGGTAAGCGTCCATCGGGAAGCGACTCTCGAAGTAGTGTCGGCGAGGGTGAGGCATCATCAAATAACTGTAAAAGGAGGTAAGCCATGCCCGTATTAAGCATACTTAAAGTCGAGGACTACGCCAGGTGGAAATCCGATTGGGACAGCAGTGTTGATATGCGCAAGGCCAGCGGCCAGAAGTCGTATCAGATCTTCCGCACCGTTGACGATCCCCACACCCTCGTGCTCTTCATCGAGTGGGATAGTCTGGACAACGCTCGGAGGTTCGTGCAATCCGAGGAACTGCGGGAGGCGCTGCAGCGTTCCGGCGTTTCCCAGATTGAGAATTACTTCCTCGAGGAGCTTGAAAAGGGGACCATCTGATTGAGGATGCCGATCCTGGGTGCTGTAGTGGTGTAAAACAACGGTGATGCCTCACCCTCAATGGACTGAGACAAGGGAAAACGATATGCCGACATCAGACCTGGAGTACACCTCGTTCCTCATCCGCCTGTGGCGTGAGCCGCCGAACGCGGGCGAGCCCCAGGCGGCCAGCCGGGAGTGGCTGGTTCAGGTCGAGCACATCCCCGGCGGGGAGAAAGAGTACTTTGCCTCGCTGGAGGAGCTGTTCGCCTTCATCCGGGCGCAACTGCCCAACCCGTCCCAGAAACCCAACCCAGGCCAATGATTCACGTTTCACGCACCGGAGGTGTGAAATGAACGCGAGAAAGCTGCAACTCTCCTTTGCTTTCACTCTGGGCCTGCTGGCCCTGGTCGGGATGCTGACTCTGCTGGGGACGTGGGGCAGCGGGCCGGCCCTGGCCCAGGCGGGCACCGGAACCATCCGCGTGGCGACCACCGGCAACGACGCCCCCGGCTGCGGTGGCACAGGCAATCCCTGCCGCACGGTGCAATACGCCGTGGACCAGGCTGCCAACGACGAAGAAATTTGGGTCGCCACCGGCATCTATACCGGCGTGCAGGCCCGCGCCGGCATCACCCAGGTCGTCTGCATCAGCAAGACCCTCACGCTGCGCGGGGGCTACAGTGCCGACTTCAATGAATGGGACCCCGAGACCTATCTCACAACACTGGACGCGCAAGGGAGCGGGCGGGTGCTCTACATCACCGGTGACATAAGCCCCACCGTCGAAGGGTTCCGCATCACCGGCGGCGACGCCACTGGCCTGGGAGGTGGGTGGTGGGGG
>QMOC01000430.1 GCA_003648085.1 Chloroflexota bacterium | reverse complement strand
TCCTGGGCGGTGTTCTCGCCGTAGAAGTAGTACCAGGTGCACCAGCCGGTGGGCGGGGTTGGGGGGACCCGCGCCCGCATCTCGCGCCCGGTGCGCTCGGCCCAGCCCTCCAGCAGCGCGACCGGATCGGGGCCGGCGCGCACCCACAATCGCTCGGAGCGCGAACCCTCGCCGGGTCGCAGTGGAATCCCATCCAGGTGGCAGCGGGCGATCAGACCGGTACCATCAGGAGTCATCCGGATTTCGCTTAATTGATCCCCCGTCGTCACGAACCCCAGTAGCAGGGCTTGGGACTTGCGACTTGCGACCTGCGACTTGATCACAGTCACCCACTCGCTGCTCAGGTCACTGCCGTGAGCCGGGTCCCAATGTGGCTGATGCATCCGGCGGTAGGCCGGGGTGCCGGGGTCGGTGTAGAGACCATCGTCCACGTGACGGGCGAAGGTGGGGCTCCACGAGATCCACCCGTTCTGGTAGAAGGACCACCCGGCGGGCGGGCTGCCCAGGTCGAGTGCACCGCCCTCGGCGGCGCGGACGGCGAAGACGTCAAGCGCGTCGAGCACGAGATCAGCAGACCCGACGTTGGCGACCTCAAGCCAGACGTCGGAGCCATCCTCGGCTGGGTCCCAGCGCCAGGTGATTTGCAGACCGTCGGCAGTAGTGGCGTGATCGGGACGGGTCAGGCGCAGGGCACGCTCTTTGCCTTCCACGCGGTAGTACGCGGCAGCGGTGACACCTCGCAGCGAGGGCCCATCGGGCCAGGAGAGCGTCGCACCACCAGGACCGAAGTGGAATGTAAGAGCACGGTTCATCGTCACCTCCCTTATAGCGCATTATAGCACAGCGCCGCAATTGAAAAAAGAGCGCGGGTGTGCTATACTCTCGCCTGCGCGCAGCGATATTGCTCCCGTTCGCCCGCAACAAGTTACGGCATCCAGCAGTGATGGAGGCGCGAACCTGTTCGCGTCTGTCCGCAGCAAGAGACAACAAGCAATGGAGGTGTCACCGTGTCGAAAGGCGATATGAACAAAATCCTCGTGACCGGCGCATGCGGTCAAATCGGCTCCGAGTTGACTATGGCGCTCCGCCAGAAGTACGGCAACGAAAACGTCGTCGCCACCGGCCACAAGACGAAACCCGGCCCCACGCTACGCGATTCCGGCCCCTTCGAGTTCATTGACGTGACCCGGCGGGAGACCGTCGAGGAGGTGGTGGACAGGTACAACATTGGCACTATCTACCACATGGCGGCCATCCTCTCGGCCGTTGGCGAGCAAAACCCCCACCTGGCCTGGGACGTGAACATCAACGGCCTGTACAATATTCTGGAGATCGCCCGGGAACGTGAGTTGACCCGGGTTTTTTGCCCCAGTTCCATCGCCGTCTTCGGGCCGGAGACCCCCCGCGACAACACGCCTCAGGAGACGGTCCTGCGGCCCACTACGATGTACGGCATCACCAAAGTGGCCGGAGAACTGCTGTGCGACTACTACTTCCGGCGCTTCGGCCTGGACGTACGCGGCGTCCGCTATCCGGGTATCATCAGCAGCGAGACCCTGCCCGGCGGCGGCACTACCGACTACGCTGTGGAGATCTTCTACGAAGCGATCAAGCACAAGCGGTACACCTGCTTCTTGAGAGAAGACACGGTGCTGCCGATGATGTACATGCCCGACTGCATCCGGGCGACGATCATGCTGATGGAGGCCGATCTCTCCCGGCTCAAGCATCACGCCGACTTCAACCTGGCGGCAATGAGTTTTTGTCCCGCCGAACTGGTGGCGGAGATAAAGAAGCACATCCCGGAGTTCGTCTGCGAGTACAAGCCCGACTTCCGGCAGGAGATCGCCGATTCCTGGCCCCGCACAATTGACGACAGCGCCGCGCGGGAGGAGTGGGGCTGGGAACCGCAGTACGACCTGGCGGCGATGACGGCGGATATGCTGGAGAAACTGGGAAGAAAGTACGCGGAGGGGCGCCTGTAGAGAGGATAGCACGGAGGGCGGGCTTCGCCAGGGTGGCCCGCGACTTCAGTCGCCGGGTCAAAGAATTTTGGATCCTGGTTGTCTCCCTTTTCAACACTCGTTCGGATTTGTCAAGATGACCAGAAGAAGCAAAACCCTCCCCTACTCCGACATTGACCTGACCCGTTGGCGGGAGTACGATCACGTGTGGACCGACAGCCTATGGCTGATCGAGGCCCGTGACCGCACCGGTGGCCACCGGCTCGACTACCACGGTAATTTCGTTCCCCAGATTGCCACCCAGACCTACCTGCGCTACACGCGGGAAAACGATGTCGTCCTCGACCTCTTCCTCGGTTCGGGGACCTCGGCCATCGAAGCGGTGCGGCTGAACCGTCGGCTCGTCGGCGTCGAACTGAAGCCCGATTTGGTGGAGTACGTGCGGGGCAAGATCCCCACCACCCTACTGGATGACCGCATCCACATCCTGCAGGGCGATTCCACCCGCCCCGAGACGGCGGCCCGTGTGCGGGAGACGCTGGCGGCAATGGGCACCGACCACGCCCAACTGCTGATGCTACATCCGCCCTACCACGACATCATCCGCTTTTCCAACGCTCCCGCCGACCTCTCCAACGCTCCCACTTTGGACGCCTTCCTTGACCGCTTTGAGACGGTTGCCCGCCGGGGCTTCGACCTGCTGGAGCCGGGCAGGTTCGCTGTCCTGGTCATCGGCGACAAGTACACGAAAGGCGAATTGATTCCCCTGGGCTTTTACTGCCTGGAGCGGATGCAGCGGATTGGCTTTCGGCCCAAGGCCGTCGTGGTCAAAAACATCACCGGGAACGAGCGGGGCAAGGGGAAGGACAGCAACCTATGGCGCTACCGGGCACTGGCCGGCGGCTACTACATCTTCAAGCACGAGTACGTCATCATCTTCCAGAAACCCGCCACGCTGGCCGACGTGCGCCGCGAACTGCTCAAGGTCAAACAGATGCCCTCCTGGGGCCGGGTGCAGGACGACGAGTGGGACCGCGCCAGCCGCTTCGTCTACTCCATCCGCACGCTCGACGCACTGCGCCGCGAGACCCGCCGTGTGGCCGCCGAGGCTGGCCTGCCACTGCGCGACTTCGGCCGCTACGTCATCCGCCGCTGGTACAACTTCCATACCCACCAGGCCGCGCTCAACGTTGTGCTGGCCCACCCTCGCACCC
>QMOC01000429.1 GCA_003648085.1 Chloroflexota bacterium | reverse complement strand
GTTGAAGAACTCGTCCTCGCCCTCGATGACCTGCCACTCGGCATCGAGCCCCACGTCGCACATCAGTGGCACCAGTGTCTGTAGCATCTCGGCCACGCCGCCGCCGAAGGCCGTGGCATTGACATGGACAACCCGCGCACCACGCAGCGGTTCAGCCAATGAGCGGATTTCCTCGATTACTTCCTCGCCGACGACGGGGAGATAGTCGGCCAACCGTTTCTGTTCCAGTTCGACTCGTTGTAGCATAATATCCTCCTGCATCCTGCTTTGGTGCAGTCCGGCTTCGCTGGTTGGGAGACCGGCGGGGGGTCAGATTGAAATCGTGGGAGGGCCTCCAGAGTGAGGTCTATCCCAGGCACACCCTGCGCAGAGCCGCCTTGAGTTAGTCCCAGGAAGCCCTCCCACCCAAGAGCCGGACCACTTGGAACTCTGCAGGTAAGGCAGCGGCGGGACTCACGACTGCCGCAGTTGGGCACGATTTACAGCGGCTAAACCTTGATGGCGTTGAGGATGTCGGTGTTTGAGACTATGCCGACTATCTCCTTGCCATCGAAGACGGGCACCCTCCTGATGCCGGCGTGGTGCATCAGGCGGGCACAATACTTCAGAGCCAGGCCGGGGGAGACTGTGATCAACGGCTTGCTCATGATCTCGAAGACTTTGACATCGTGGGGGTCCTTGCCTGGGTCAACGACCTTATGAACTACATCCTTGCGGGTCATGATTCCCCAGGCATCATCGTGAGTTCTGCGGTTCACAAGCAGGCTGGAGACACCCTTCTCTCTCATCAGTTTGATGGCATCGGCCACGCTCTCTTTGCCGTCAATGCTGACTACATCCTTGGTCATCACATCGCTAACTTTGGCGAACCTCACGTCCTTCAGCGCTTTTCCTCTGCCATTTTTCCCTCCTTGTTTGCAGAAACATTCCCGTGCCCATGGCCTGTCTCTCGCGCCAGCCTCTCGAAGGTCTACCCCTTCACCGAGCCGGCCAGAATGCCGCGCACGAAGAAGCGCTGCATACTGAAGAAGACGATCAGCGGTACGACCATCGAAATGAAGGCGGCAGCCGTTAGCAAGTGCCAGCCTGCTCCCAGGGAGGTGACCATATTGCTGATCTGGTAGGTGAGCACCGGCGTTGTGCCACCCAGGAAGACCAACGCCACCAGCAGGTCATTCCACACCCACAGGAACTGGAAGATGGTCAGCGAGGCGATGGCTGGCGTAGCAAGCGGCAGCGCCAGGCGGAAGAACGCCGTCCACGGCGAAGCGCCGTCCAGGTAGGCCGATTCGAACACGTCACGAGGCAAGGATCCGATGAAGTTGCGCAGCAGGTAAATGGCGTAAGGCAGACCGAAGCCGGTGTGGAAAAGCCAGACGCCGAGGAAGGTGCCGTTCAACCCGAACTTAGTGTACACGCGGTAGATGGGGATCAGCGTCATCTGGAGTGGGACGACCTGCAAGCCCACCAGGATAGCGAACAGCAGCTGACGTCCCCTGAATTCCAGCCAGGAGAAGGCGTAAGCGGCAAAAGCAGCGAACAGAACCGGGAGGATCGTGGCCGGAATGGTCACCAGCAGGCTGTTGATGAAGGCTCGTCCCATTCCCTGGGGGCTCATCAATCCCGTCCCTGCGCAGTCGGGGTCTGGGTTTTCCCCCAGACACGCCTCTGCATACGTCTTGCGCCCCCGGTAGCCTACCAGGGCAGCCACGTAGTTGTTGAGCGTGAAGCGTGGCCGGTCCGCCGCTTCGGGGTCCCGCCGAGACAGAAAAGCCGTCCACCAGCCAGTCTCGTTGATGTCCTGAAATGGCCGGAGAGAGGTGATGAGCAGGCCGAACGTTGGCAGGAGCCACAGAATGCACAGGCCAATGATCACGACGTGGAGTGGAATACTCCCCAGAATCCTCTTTGCCTTGTCACTCATCGCATGACCTCCTGTTGTTGGAAGCGACGGATATTCATGTAGCCCACCGGGACAATGAGCAAGAGCAAAACCACCGCAATCGCCGACGATAGGCCGGAGTTGTATTTGATGAACTGCTCCTGGTACATCCTGGTGGCAATGACCTGCACACCTGGCTGCCCACCTCCCATCACGTAGACGATGTCGAAGATCTTGAGCACGTTGACCACCATTGTGGTGATGACCACGGTGATGGTGGGCATAATCATCGGCACGGTAACCTTCCAGAAGACCGTCCACTCATTGGCACCATCCACCCGCGCTGCCTCCAGGATTTCGGTGGGCACGCCTTTGAGTGCTGCGGAGAGGATAGTCATACAGAAGCCGGTCCACATCCAGACGCCCACTATGATCAGGCAGATATTGTTCAGCCATGGCCCCCGCGTGAGCCAGGGGATCGGCTTCCCGCCCAGCCCCGTAACGATGGCGTTCAGTATGCCGATTTGACTGCCGTAGCTCTTGTAGTCATAGACAAAGCCCCAAATGATGCCAGCCCCGACGAAAGAGATAGCCATGGGGAGGAAAATGACCGCTTTGGCAAGCGGCTCGTACTTGACGCGATCCACCAGGACGGCGATCAAGAGGCCCAGTCCTGTCGTGCCGGTGACCATCAAGATGATCCACAGCGCGTTGTTCCTGAACGCTAACAACATCACCTCGTCGGTCAGCACGTGGCGATAGTTTTCAAAGGGTCCCCAACACGGCTGTCCCTCCTGGCACATGACCGCAGCCGATTGCTCGCCTTTGGCGTCCTTAAAACTTAGTCCGATGGTGTTGATGGTGGGGTACACAACGAAGAAGGTCAGGATGAGCAGGGCTGGGATGATGAACAGTAGGGGCATAAGAAGGCCCTGTTGCATGATCTTGGGTGCCCGCTCCTTGTTCATATCAAACGCTCCTTTGTCTCAGTCGGTGGGGCAGTATGTCAATTCGGTATCTTCTCAACATTCTGGGGCAGCGCGTAGGGCAAATTGCCAATTTGCCCCACATCCCCCAAGTCATTGAGAGGATACTCAATTCGCCCTTTGTTGTTTGCGCGCATGGAAGCGAGGGGAGACCCCGGCCGGGGTCTCCCCTCACTATCAAACTCTAGTACACTTCGTTGGCTTTGCTTTCGAGGCGATTGAGGATCGTATCCAGATCGCCGCCGTTGATGTATTCGGTGATGCCCGCAAAGTAGTCCATGTTGATGCCGCCGGGCATACGATCATCGGCGTCGAAACTG
>QMOC01000428.1 GCA_003648085.1 Chloroflexota bacterium | reverse complement strand
GGAGGCCCGATGCGGCTTGACATCTTCCCCCACTTACGGTATACTTTGGCGCGATGTCTGGGAAGTGGCTCACAGCCGATCCGCAGCGCTGGTATGCACGGGGGAGGCTATATCCTTCCTCACTTGATGTGTTTTCCCCGGCCTTTGGGCGATTGCCCAAAGGTCTTTTTTTATGACACGCGGACAGGAGTGATTATGACCACATTCACCGAGAAACTACGGGAGGCACAGGGCCGCAACCGGAGTTGGCTTTGCATCGGCCTGGACCCGGTGATGGAGCGACTACCTAAGACGGTGCTGGCTTCCGATAATCCGCTGCTTGCCTTCGGTCGCGCCATCGTCGAGGCCACCGCCGATCTGGTCTGTGCTTATAAGCCTAACCTGGGCTTTTGGCTGGCCGAGGGGCCCGTGGGCCTGCGCGCGCTCCAGGACCTCATAGCCTCCATCCCCAACCATGTGCCCGTCATCCTCGACGGCAAATTCGGCGACGTTGGACACACCGCCGCCGCCTACGCCCGCGCCGCTTTTGAGACGCTGGGTGTGGACGCGGTCACTGCTAACCCCTACTTGGGCCTGGACGCACTGCGCCCCTTCCTGGCCGAGGAGGAACACGCCGTGTTCCTCCTGGCCCGGACCTCCAACCCATCCGCCCCTGACCTGCAGGACCGGCCCGTAGGAAGCCACCCATTGTACGAGGAAGTCGCCCGGCTTGCAGTAGGGTGGGACGCAGCACAGCCGGGCATCTGCGGCCTGGTGGTAGGCGCAACGTATCCTGAGGAATTGGCCCGTCTGCGGGAACTGGCCCCCGACCTACCGTTCCTCATCCCGGGCGTCGGGGCGCAAGGAGGAAGCCTGGAGGCAGCGGTGGCCCACGGTCCTACCGCTGGTGGCCTCGGCCCGCTCATCAATTCCTCACGGGGCATCCTTTACGCCTCGCAGGGGGCAGATTTCGCCGAAGCGGCCCGCGCCGCCGCATTGATTCTGCGTGACCAGATTAACACAGAGCGCCAATGACCGGTTTACCAATTTACCAGTCTACCAATTTACCAACCCACCTCTTCGACGCTGGCTGCATCCAATTCGGCACCTTCACCCTCAAGTCCGGCCTCACCTCCCCTATCTACGTTGACCTGCGGTTGCTGGTGAGCCATCCGCCGTTGCTACGCGAGGTAGCCCGTGCGATGGCCGAGATGGCCTGTAGGCTCGCTTTTGACCGCATCGCCGCCATCCCTTACGCGGGTCTGCCTATCGGCGTGGCGCTGGCGCTGGAACTGGACCGCCCGCTCATCTACCCTCGCCGCGAGGTCAAGGAGCACGGCACCCGCCGTGCCATCGAAGGGGCTTTCGAGCCGGGGGAGACGGTGCTCCTGGTGGATGATCTCATCACACGGGGCGACAGCAAACTAGAGGCCATCTCACCGCTGGAGGCGGTTGGGCTCACCGTGCGCGACGTGCTGGTGCTGATTGACCGGGAGCAGGGCGGCGCGGAGGACCTGGCCCGCCGCGGCTACCGGCTGCACGCTGTCCTGACCCTCACCCAGGTTCTCGACGTGCTGCGGGAATCCGACCGCATCGCTTCTGCCCAGCACGACGAAGTTCTGGCCTACTTGCGTGCTGCGTGGAACGTGAAACGTGAAGCGTGAAACGTGAGGTGTGAAGCGTACACCTATGGCTGCAGACCTGACTACAACCCTCTGCGGCGTTCGCCTGCCCAACCCGACAATCCTGTCCTCGGGCATCTTAGGGCTAAGCCACGAGATTATGGTGCGCGTGGCGCAGGCTGGTGCGGGTGGGGTCACCACCAAATCGTGCAGCCTCAAGCCCCGCGCCGGCTACCCCAACCCGACGATCCTGGACTGGGGGCCGGGGCTCATTAACGCCGTGGGTCTCTCCAACCCCGGCATCGAGGTGATGGTGGAGGAGATCCAGGCCGCCAGAGAGCAACTGGCCCCGCTGGGGGTGCCGGTCATCGCCAGTATCTTCGCCGACACCATCTATGATTTCGGCACCGTTGCCCGCTTCATCTCCGAAGCCGAACCCGACCTCATCGAGGTCAACATCTCCTGCCCCAATATAAACAGTCACTATCTGCAGATGTTCGCCGCCGACCCCTACGTTGCGGCCCAGGTCACGCGCCGGGTGAAGCGGAACACCGACGTCCCGGTGCTGGTGAAACTTTCGCCCAACGTGACCGACATCGTGGAGATCGCCCAGGCGGTGGTGGAGGCTGGGGCGGACGGTATCACCGCCATCAACACGCTGGGACCTGGGCTGATCTTAGACATTGAGACCTGTCGCCCGGTGCTGTACCACGAGACCGGCGGCGTGAGCGGCCCGGCGATACATCCCATCGCCGTGCGTTGCGTGCGCGACATCTGCCGCGCGGTGGACGTGCCGGTGGTGGCGGTGGGTGGCGTGACGAGCGGGCGGGACGTGGTGGAGATGATCCTGGTAGGCGCCACCGCCGTGGGCATCGGCTCAGCCGTCCACTATCGGGGGATAGAGGTCTTCCGAGAGGTGTGCGAGGAGGTGCGCGAGTATATGGAGCGGCACGGGTATGGGAGGGTGGAGGAATTTCGAGGGAAGGCGATGAGGTAATTGCCGGATGCTGGCGCACCCGCGCCACGACGTACAGCCGGTGCCCGTAGGTGGACACCAGTTCCGCCTGCGCGTCCTCCCATCCGCACAGCCAATCCAGCGCCGCTATCCCTGTAGGCCCGCCAGCGTCCCCAAAATGGCCCCAAGGTTCCCCCAGTCCTGTTCCCCATCGAGACACTTCTGAGACACTTTCGTGGTAAAGTATGCTGGGTACACGTGAAAACTGTATTGAGTAGAGTGTCTGGAGTCTGGCGAATTTTGGAGCCCCCCGCGTTTACGGATGGGGGTCGTAGTGGCGACTTCAATCGCTCTGACCTCGCTTTGAACGACCGAAGTCGTTACTACGAGCAAAATCACCGGAGTCCTGTAGGGCGTGAAGCGTGAAATGTGAAGAGCGACGTCCCAGCAATTCCTTTGTCCTCCGCATCTGGTGGGAGCAGGAAGATGGGGGCACTTTCTGGCGCGGATGGATACAGCACGCCGCGTCGGGCGCAACCTGCTACTTCCACCGCCTGTCCGACCTGCTGACCTTCGTCGAGGCGCACACCGGCCCGTTGGCGCAGGCTCCAGGCGCGATTACGAATAAGCCGGGG
>QMOC01000427.1 GCA_003648085.1 Chloroflexota bacterium | reverse complement strand
TGCCGTTCCCCTACGACCTGCACGATCAACCACTGCGTAAGTACGTAGTGACAGTGCAACCGCCCAACCTGCAAGATCAGACAGATGACTGGTCCCGCCTGCAACGAGAACTGGCCCGCCGTTATGACCTACGGGGGTTGCAGGCTTCTCTGCCGGTGCTGCGCAGGTTGGGCCAGGCGTTGCGGGAGGGAGAGTGGACCGTCACGGTGGTGGTCGAATTAGATACCTGGGACCATCCCGATGGTCCGCCTCGCCTTCTGGACGTTCTGCCTGGCGAGCATCTAGAGAGCCTGTGGGCAGTGGCGATTGACATCGGCACGACCACCAACGTGGTCTGGTTGGTGGACTTGATCAGCGGCGAGGTGATGGCTCGGAAGGCCGACTATAATGGCCAGATCGCCCGCGGCGAGGACGTCATCTCCCGCATTATCTACGCCTCCAAGGGAGACGGCCTGCAAGAGTTACAGCAACTGGTTATGGAGACGCTCAACCGGCTGTTGAGGCAGGCGGCGAGAGAGCAATCCATCAGTACCGACCAGATCTACAAAGCGGTGGTGGCCGGTAACAGCACGATGCTTCACCTCTTTGCTGGCATCCCTCCGGAATCCATCCGCCTGATGCCTTTCATCACCGCCGTCAACCAGTTGCCCCCCTTCCCGGCCCGGGAGATAGGCCTGGAGATCAACCCTGAGGCCACGGTGGACTGTCTGCCCGGCATCGCCTCCTACGTGGGGGCCGATATCACCTCGGGCGTGGTCAGTTCCGGGATGTGCAGCACGGAGGAGTTGACGCTCTTCGTGGACATCGGCACCAATGGGGAGATGGTGCTGGGGGATTGCACCTGGCTCATCGCTTGCGCTTGTTCCGCTGGGCCGGCCTTTGAAGGGGCTGGAGTGGTACACGGGATGCGTGCCACCGCCGGGGCCATTGAGGAGGTGTGGATCAACGGTCAGGACTACGAGGCCACCTACCGCGTCATCGGCGATGAGAAGCCCCGTGGTGTCTGCGGCTCCGGCCTGATCTCCCTCCTGGCGGAGATGTTCATCACCGGAGTGATAGATAAGAGCGGAAACATCAACCTGAACTTGCCCACAAAGCGGGTGCGGAAGGGGGAACACGGGCCGGAGTACGTGGTGGCCTGGGCTGATGAGACCGCCACTGGCGAGGACATCGTTATCACAGCAGTGGACATTGACAACCTGATGCGGGCCAAAGCGGCCATCTACGCCGGGTTCTCCGTCCTGGCTCGCAGCGTGGGGTTGAGCCTGAGCGATGTGGGGCAGGTGCTCATCGGCGGAGCCTTCGGGCAGTACATCAACGTGGAGAAGGCGATCCAGATCGGCATGCTGCCGGATATGCCCTATGACTGCTTCCATTTTCTGGGCAACACCTCGGTGCGGGGGGCGTATATGGCGCTCCTCTCACGGGAGATGCGCCAGCGGGTGACCGAGGTGGGGCAGATGATGACCTATCTGGAACTCTCGGCCGACAACACCTTCTTCGACGAGTTCAACGCGGCGCTGTTCCTGCCGCACACGGATATGGGGAAGTTCCCCTCGGTGGCGGCGCTGCTGGAGGGGTGATGAGTCTGACCGGCCTGCACCTGCTGCTCACATACCAGTGCAACTACGAGTGCGACCATTGCTTCGTCTGGGGGAGCCCTTCCCAGGAGGGTACGATGACACTGGCGCAGGTACGCGACATCTACCGGCAGGCGCAGGCTCTTGCGACGGTGGAGTGGATTTACCTGGAGGGAGGCGAGCCGTTTCTCTACTACCCGATCATGGTGCGGGCAGCGCAGGAGGCGGCCGAACAAAGCTTCCACGTCGGCATCGTGACCAACGATTACTGGGCCACGGCAGTCGAGGACGCGGTCGAGTGGCTGCGCCCCTTCGTGGGCATTGTGGACGACCTAACCGTTTCCACCGATCTGTTCCACTACGACGAGGTGATGAGCGCGCAAGCACGCAATGCACTGGCGGCGGCGGAACAATTGGGCATCCCGGTCGGCACCATCATCTGCGAGGTGCCAGAGGGGGCAGCGGGCTACTCTGCGCAAGCGAGAGGCGAGCCGGTGGAGAGCGGGCCAATTATGTTCAAAGGCCGGGCGGCGGTGAAACTGATCGAGGGGGTGGCGCGGCGACCGTGGCACGAGTTCAATGAGTGTCCCTACGAGACGCTGGATGATCCTGGCCGGGTGCACGTGGATTGCTACGGCAACCTGCACCTATGCCAGGGATTGACGATGGGGAGTATGTTCGAGCGGCCGCTGGTCGAATTGGTGGCAGAGTACAACCCGCAGGCTCACCCCATCGTCGGGCCGCTGCTGGCAGGTGGCCCGGCGGCGCTTGTGAAGCGGTACGACCTGCCGCACGAGGAGGCCTATGTAGACGCTTGCCATCTGTGCTACGAGGCACGGGTGGTGCTACGGGAGCAGTTTCCAGAGTACCTGGGGCCGGGGCAGATGTACGGAGAGGAGTTGAGTTGACGATGATAATCACACTGAACCTGTACCAGCGGAGGTGATTGTGATGAGAGAAAGAGAGGTAGTGAACACGAGTGCGATACTGACCGAGGCTGAGCACCGCCTGCACAGCCTATCGCTTGAGCGGCTGCGAGTAGCCAACGACTTTCTAGCCTACCTGCAAGAACGCGAGGAGAACGAGGCGACCGCCGAACTGCTGAGCATCCCCGGCTTTGAGGCGGCTTTCCGGCACGCTGTCGAACAGGCTGATACAGGTGACGTGGTGCGCTTCGAGGAAGTCCGCCGCGATGTATGAGATTTGGCTGACCCGCGACGCGCAGAAGTTTTACCAGGCTGCCGATGACCCGTTGACCACAAGGCTGAACCGCTGCTTTGATCAACTGCGGCGCAATCCTTATAGGCATCCTAACATCAAGCGGCTAAAGGGCCCACTGGCCGGGCATTGGCGTTATCGGGTGGGCGATTGGCGCGTGGTGTACCGCGTGGACGAGGATAAACAGGTCATCACCGTCGTCCTCATCGTCCACCGCAGCAAGGCGTACAGGTGAGCACTACTACTTGGGGGAAGTGGAGTTGACGACGACCATCGCTTTGGCCGGCAAAGGCGGCACCGGAAAGACGACCATCGCCGCACTCCTCATCCGCTATCTGATGGAGGAGCGAAGCGGCTCCATTCTGGCTATTGACGCCGACCCATCCAGCAACCTCAACCTGG
>QMOC01000426.1 GCA_003648085.1 Chloroflexota bacterium | reverse complement strand
GAGCCACGTAGTAGGCCGCTACCGTGACAAAGACCCACAGCAATGCCCCGACAGCCCCGATCTGAGACCACCGCTGTTTCATATCCCCACCCTCCAAGTGGACACTGGCAGCCTGTTCGTAGTGATGACTTCAGTCATCCACAGAGCGACTCAAGTCGCCACTACGAACTCCGTTCAACTCACCGCGCGAATAATCACCACTACCCACAGACCAACGACAGCAGCCACAGTTTCTGCTTCTAGTGAGACAATTGAAACCAAAATACTTGACCACGAGTGGAATAGCACATACGGCGACAAACACGGCGAAGCCCCCATGGCATATTCGATCCAACGCTTTCTGACAGCCGCAACCAGCAAAGCCAGGCCAACCGGAATGGACATAGGCCATAGACTGGCGTTCCACCAGTAAGTCAGCGTTTGCCCGAAGCGCAGGGGCCAAAACCCAAAGACTACATATGATCAGGATCCAAACAGGTCTGGCTTTTCTCATCGCCCGACTAGCCTCACCTCCCGCCACAATTCTATAGCCAGCAGCACGAAAAGACCGGTGCGCAACGACACCGTCAGGTATAGCCACTCGTTGAGCCCCCGCGAAAGGAGCACCGGCCATTCGGCGATGTTGATGAAAGTCAGCACGACGACGTACAGCACGGCCCGCTCCAGCGGTAGGGCCAGCAACAGGAGCGGCACCAGCATTGCCAGCCACTGCGGGCTCCAACCCCGCGACCAGAGGAAGAACACCAGCACGGTGATGGCAATGAAGCGCACGACGGCGCATGGGCCGTCATCACGTGAAGGACGGCCCCACATCCAGAGATACAGTGCGCCAAAGAGAAGCGACGTCAGCCAGACGGGGATGCGGGCGGGATTCCCCTGGGGCGTCGTTGCCGCCGCCGGGTCCAGCCGATTGGCGTGATAGGCCCCCGTGCCCAGATTCCCGTCCAGCAGTGCCCACACCGTCTGCCAGGAGGCGCGGCCGCCCAGCGAGCGGAGCGAGGCGAGGGTGTATATCGGGCTGAGCGCAGCCAGGGGACCTAGAACCATCGCGACGACGGTCATCGCTACCGCTGCGTAGCCGATCACCTCCCGCCAGTTTTGGCGAAAACGGGCGGCGACGAGGAGGAGAAGGAGGGGAAACCACTTCACCAGCGCCCCCACTCCTACCGCCAACGCCGACTGAGTCCGGTGGCCCGCCGTCCAGCGCTCGACCGCCAGCAGGAGGAAGAAGACGGCGATGGCGTCGAAACTCAGCCACCAGGTCGCCACCGGCGCGAAGAGCAGCGCATAAGTCCACGCCACCCGTTCGGCCCGCTTGTCCCCCAACGCTCGGAGCGCCAGACGGAACAGTAACACAAAGGTGCCGACCTCAAAGGCCAGTTGTACCAGCGCCAACGCGGCGGCATAGGCAGGGTAATGGGGGGTCAGACGGTACAGCAGCAGCGAGAGGTAGGGGAACAAGGGCGGGTACTCAACCCAGTAATGAATGTACGGTAGATACCCCTGTTCGACCCAATTGGCGATGTCGTAGTAGTAGTAGTAATCGGACCAGCAGGCCAGTTGATCGGCCGGCCAGAAGGCCAGCAGGCTCAGGCGGAAGGCGACGAAGAGCATAAGCGGCAGCCGCAGCCCTCTCACGGCCCACCTCCCTGCACGTAGATGACCGCCGTGTCGTCCTCATAGGCCAAATGCCAGCCGGGGGTGCGGCTGAGGACAACGCTCAGCGCGTCTCCGGCCTTCGTCAGGACAAAGGACACTTCGTACCTGTCCAGCAAATCCTCGTAGCGAGGGCCGAGGGCCTGGATCTCAACATAGTCGCGCAGAATTTCGTCTCCATATAAGTACGTGCGTCCATCCACGAAGACCCGATAGTCGGGCCACAGCCGCCAGATGAGATAGCCGCCCCAGTTGTAATGATTAAACATCTTTCCGGCTGGCCGATGTTGCTCGATCCAGCGCACCGCGTCCAACGGGAGGTACGCCCGCTGTGCCTTTTCGTTAAGCGCCGGGGTAAGAGGTGGGTAGACCTTCGCGGCGGCGGCAATTAGCGCGAGCAGCAGCAGCCACCAGTTGAGGCTCGCCAGAGCGAGGGAGGCTGCACTACCCGGACGCGGATGTGGTCGCAACCAACCCCGCTCCCGCGCCGCCTCACCCCAGCGCCGGAGTGCCGCCGCCACGTGCCGGCTGAGGGCCGGGGCCGCCACCAGTGCGAAGGGTGCGACGTTGCGCGCAGCCAGCAGCGCAGCGTAGGCGAATATCCCCACCAGCGCCAGGTCGGTCCCGTCGGCTCGTCGGCCCGAAAGCCCCATCGCCGCCAGCGTCGCCAGCAGCAGCCAGATGAAGGGCTGGGTGTAGAGCGGGTGGAAATCCGGCGATTGCCACTCCTGGATGAACTGCTGCAAAATCTGGATACGCGCCGTCTGAAAAGGATAAACCCACATCCGCGTCGTGTTGGGATTGAAGACCAGCGCCAGCAGCGAAAGTAGCAGGTAGAGGATCATCACGCCCAGCCGTCCCCATTCCACGATGGGGTCGGGGCCGGGAGAGACAAGCGCCAACAGATTGTTGAGCACCTCGCCAACGACGAAAGCGATGAGCACGATGAAACCCAGTGCATAGCCGGCATGCAGGTTCACCCACAGCGCGAACAGCGGCGGCAGGAGCCACAACCGATTGACACCCTGCCATTTGTAGAGGTAAAGCAAGTAGCAGACGACGGCGGTGAGCAGAAAGGAAAACAACTGGGGACGCGCCGACCAGATGACACTGGAGGTAGCAGCGGTCAGGACGACGATGAAAGCGCGGGAGAAGGCATCGCCCTCCATCTGCAAGTAGACGAAGACGAAGGCCGCCGTCACCACTGCTCCCATCCACAGCCCCAGTCCGGCGTAGCCAAAATGAGCGAAGAGCAGGTAGAGAACGACCTGCGAGAGCCAACTGTGGTTGATCCAGCGCGCACCGTAACGAGTGTGGGAGAAGAGGTCTTCCTGCAAGATATGGCTGCGCTCGACGGTCACCTGCCCGGACTTGAGATGCCACCAAGTGTCGCTATCGGCCGGGGCGCGCACTGCCATGGCGAAGACGGCGATGAAGAGAATCGCCGTCGCCAAGCGGTGGATGTCCAGCCAGAGCAGCACGCGCTTCACGATCTCACTCCTCGGCCTGCAGGGTCAGTTCATCTGGCGTCACCTTGCGCGAGAGGTC
>QMOC01000425.1 GCA_003648085.1 Chloroflexota bacterium | reverse complement strand
GTGGGAGAGGGGTCGGGGAGGGGGAGGGTATTTCGGTCATGCTCGCTGACGGCAGCGGCGTAGGGCTGGAGTAAGTCAGCACACTCGCAATCTGCCGTGAGTTCCGCGCCAGAATGCCTGCTAGGCAACCGTACACGCCGATGGTCAGCACACCCAGAACGATCAGTGCGATGAGTTGCGAGCGCGTCAACTTCATAGCCTGCCTCCCAATCTCAAGTACTGGACACTGCGATTTTGCTCGTAGTAACGACTTCAGTCGTTCAAAGCGAGGTCAGAGCGACTGAAGTCGCCACTACAATCCCCATATCTTGCGGTTCATCAGCTGTTATACCATAAACGTGGAGGCTCCAAAATTCGCCAGACTCCAGTCGAGTATAAAACAAGGAGGACGCGAGCGCAACTGTTGACAGAGACACTATGTAGAGTTATACTGACCTGGACAAGCAGTCCGTAAGTAAAGTCACCGACCGATGAAAAATGAGCCTGACAGAGCAGATTTGTGAGAGAGCGCGGGACCTGGGGTTTGACCTGGTGGGCGTCATGCCTGCCCACCCCACCCCATACCTACACCTCAATGCCTACCGCTCCTGGCTCGCCCAGGGCTACCACGGCGAGATGGACTATATGGCCCGGCCAGACCGGATCGAACGACGGAGGGACCCGGCCAAGATCCTGCCAGGGGTGCGTTCTATCATCTGCGTGGGTTTGAATTATTATCCCGGCACATTGCCCGCCAGCCTTAAATGCGATCCCTCCCGTGGATTGATCTCCAACTACGCCTGGGGCCCGGATTACCACGACTTGATGCTGTCCCGCCTGAAGGAACTGGCGGCTATCGTCAGCGCCCAGGCGGGACGGGGTGTTGCTTACCGTGTCTATGTGGATACCGGGCCGGTCCTGGAGCGTGCTTACGCGGCTGAGGCGGGCTTGGGCTTTATCGGCAAGAACACGTGCCTGATCCATCCGAGGATGGGCTCGTGGTTATTCCTGGGGGAGATACTGCTCGATATTGCGCTGGAGCCCACACCAGGAGAGACTACTGTGAGTTGTGGCACTTGCCGACGATGCCTGGACGCCTGCCCGACGGGCGCATTGGTCGCTCCTTATGTGCTGGATGCCCGGCGCTGCATCTCCTACCTGACCATCGAACTGAAGGGGCCTATCCTGCACGAACTGCGGCCATTGATGGGCAATTGGATCTTCGGGTGCGACGTTTGCCAGGCCGTATGCCCGTGGCAGCGGTTCGCTGAGGTCACGCGGGAGCGCTCGTTTCGGGCCGCTGAGCCGGAGCACATCGCGCCGGCGCTGCTGGATTTGATGGAACTGGACGAAGAGGCGTTTCGCCGACGGTACAAAGGTACCGCCGTCCTGCGCGTCAAGCGGCGGGGGTTGCTGCGCAATGTGGCGGTGGCGCTGGGGAACTGGGGGAACGAGCGGGCAATACCGGCGCTGGTGAAGGCCCTCGCCGATGCGGAGCCGCTGGTGCGAGGGCACGCAGCGTGGGCCTTGGGGCGCATCGGCGGGGAGACAGCCCGGAAAGCACTGAGCGAGGCCCTGTGGAGCGAAACTGACCCTTACGTCCGGCAGGAAATACAGGGGGCCGTGGGTGCAGTGTAGGCCGCTTTTTACCCGGTCTCCTCTCTCAGCATGGCGTTCAGTTCCGCCGCCTGGATATAGCCAACAACCTCAATCTCCTGCCCGGTCACGCCTTCGACCTCGGCTACTGCCTGGCGGATGGAGAGGGCCAACGGCACGGCGATGGGACACAGGGGGGAGGAGGGGCGGAACTTATAGCGCACAAAGCCGTTCTCGTCCACCGTTAGGTCTTCGATCAACCGCATACGCACCACGTCAACCCCCGTCTCAGGGTCTATGACGGTGGAGAGACGGGCGATAAGAGCGTCACGCAAAGCATCCTGATCCTTCATCGGTTCACCTCTGCCTCTGAATCCGCCCCCTGAAAGAGCCTGTCCTTGATCTGCCGCCAAGTTCCCCACAGCGCCTCCGTCACCGCTCCATCAGTATACTCCGTCACCGGCCAACCGTGCACCATCGCCTCCGTCACGACGGTGTCGTAGGGGATGCGCCCTACCACCTCGATCCCTCGCTCCACACAGAAGACGGCGATCTCCTCGGACCGGGCCGGGTTCAGGTCCGCCCTGTTGACCACCACCAATGATGGCACGCCGAAGTGGTTGGTCGTGCCCAGGATGCGCTCCAGGTCGTGCACGCCGGAGACGGTGGGCTCCACCACCAGAAGGGCCATATCCGCCCCGGCGCTGGCTGAGATGACCGGGCAGCCGATTCCCGGCGGGCCGTCCACCAGGAGCAGCGCTGCCCCGACGTCCAGCGCCAGCAGACGGCCCTGTTGCTTGACCAGCGTGACCAGTTTGCCGGAGTTCTCCTGTCCGGCGAAGAGATGGGCGTGAAAGAGGGGGCCGAAACGAGTATCGGAGCGGAACCAGCGCCCGGCCAGTTGCTCTTCCATACGAATTGCCTCTACCGGACACTGGTAGAAGCAGGCGGCGCAGCCTTCGCAGGCCAGTGGGTCAACGCGGTACACCTCATCTCCTGCAAGCACTGCCTCAAACCGACAAACCTCGGCGCAGACGCCGCAGGCGGTGCACTCCTCAGGGGCAATCACCGCCACCTGCCCACCGGTGAAATCGTGCTCCTCCCGCTTTACCGGATTTAGCACCAGTTCCAAATTAGCCGCGTCCACATCGGCATCTGCCATAACGATGGGCATCTCCTGGGATGCCAGGTGGGCCAGCGCCGCTGCGATGGTCGTCTTGCCGGTGCCGCCCTTACCGCTGAGAATGACCAATTGCTTCATCGCACGAAGATCTCTCTTACTGGGCAGCGGAAGCCGGGGAGGATGTCCTCGCCTTCGAGGGTATCGTCCTCCAGCAGGGTGATGGCCCGGCCGGAAGGCTCGTGAATGACGACGCTGCGGGTATCGGGATAGACGACCCACACACGGCGCACGCCGGCCCGCAGCCAATCGGCCACCTTGGCCTGGAGGTAGGTGGCCGAATCGTAAGGTGAGGCCACCTCCGCCACCAGGTCAGGGGCGATGGCCCAGTAGCCGTCGGGTTCCCCTTCAGGAGGGATGCGCTCGCGGGCGACGAAGGCCACATCCGCCGCCCGCACCGTGTCCGGATCGTGGGCGATCTGAAACCCCGTCTCGGCAGCGTAGACCGCGCCCAGGTCGTGCTG
>QMOC01000424.1 GCA_003648085.1 Chloroflexota bacterium | reverse complement strand
GCTCGGCATCCAGATCATCCGTTTATCCGCTTTTCATCCGCTGCAGCGGATAGGCAACGGATAAGCCGATAGGAGCGCCACGGGGCGGGACGGCTCGGCATCCAGATCATCCGTTTATCCGCTTTTCATCCCTTGCAGCGGATAGGCAACGGATAAGCCGATAGGTGAGCGCCACGGGGCGGGACGGCTCGGCATCCAGATTATCCGTTTATCCGCTTTTCATCCGCTGCGCCTTGACCCCGATAAACAATTACCCGTGGGCCTCAGTCGGCCCAAGCACGCAAACAAGCGACTGAAGTCGCCACTACCAACCCCCATACGGAGATAACGATGCTCTACCACGTGATTATCACCCTGCTTCTGCTGGGCATTCTGGCCAACGTGCTCAACAACCTGCGTCTGCTGCGTCAGATGCCCAGGCACGGCCCGTTCCCCCACCCGCTGCCTTTGGTGTCGGTGCTGATCCCCGCCCGCGACGAGGAACGCAACATCGGTCGCTGTCTGGAATCGCTGCTGCGCCAGGATTACCCACGGCTGGAGATCCTGGTGCTGGACGACGAATCGTCCGACCGGACGGCCGAGATCGTGGCCCAACTGGCGGCCGGGCATCCCCAAATACGTCTGTTGCGTGGCCAGCCCCTGCCGCCGGGCTGGCACGGCAAGACCCACGCCTGCCATCAACTGGCCCGGGCTGCCCGTGGGGAGTGGCTCCTGTTCACCGACGCGGACACCATCCACGCGCCAGACGCCGTGTCGTCCGCCCTCCGTGCGGCGCTGGAGACGCAGGCCGGCCTGGTGAGCCTGTTTCCTCGCGCCATCATGGGCACATTCTGGGAAAAGGTGGCGCTGCCGATGATCACCGTGGGACCGATGTGCTACCTGCCGTTGGGTCTGATCAACCGCACGCGCCATCCGCTTCTCACACTGGCCATCGGCCCATTCCTGTTCTTCCGCCGCGATTTCTACTGGCGCATCGGCGGGCACGAGGCGGTCAGACAGGACATCGCCGAGGACGTTTTCCTGGCCCGCCTGGTCAAGCGATACGGCGGGCGTCTGGCACTGATGGATGGGACACACACCGTGAGCGTGCGTTTCTACCGGGGACTGGAGGAGACGTGGCGCGGCTTTTCCAAGAGTTCATTCCCCGCCTTCGACTACGACCTGCGGCCGCTGCTGGGCCTGCTGTCGCTCAACCTGGCGGTCTTCGTGGCTCCCCTGGGCTTCCTGGCTATAGGGCTGTGGCACGGCTGGATGGGTCCGTTCTGGGTCGGATTTCCGCTGCTCCAACTGAGCATCGGCCTGCTGATCCGCCGGCTGCTCGCCCAGCGGTTTGACCACGAGTGGTGGACGGTGCTCCTGCACCCGTTGATGGTATTATTCGCCACGCTGATGTCGCTCAACTCCGTGCGTTGGGCGTGGTTCGGGTCGGGAATGGCCTGGAAGGGGCGAAGTTACCACTTCGACGAGGGACACCTCGTTTGTCGAGCGAGGGGATAGCAACTGCGCACCCTCCCGCAGGTCATGAACCTGTGATGGATAGGAGTATATCTATGACACGATGGCGACAAAATGTGCAGGCTCACCTGGGAAGCGGCGCGATCCCGATCCTGGCCCTGACAGGCGGCAATCTGTTCTTCAACATCGTCGCCAACGCCAGTTTCAAGATCTCAGCCGACAGCCGCACCTGGCGCGAGTTCCTCCTCTGGCAAGTCGTCGGCAACCTGGCCGGGCTGGTCACCGTCCTGACACTCACCAGCCTCCTGCGCTACCTCCCGCTCCGTGTGGCCTTCCCCCTCACCACCGGCCTGACCGTCATCGGCGTGCAGGTGGTAGCGGCCCGGTGGCTGTTCCATGAGCCCATCACGCCGGCCCAGTGGATGGGGACGCTGTTCATCGTGGCGGGGATCCTCCTCATCGGCGGGCGGTAGACGTGCGTACCCTCATCCGATGGTTCGATGTATTGCTCCGGCGGGCCGGCGGCGTGTTCGAGTTCTGCGACGAAGCGGACTGCCTGCTGCGGCTGCAGGTGGCGCGTGCCCCCCACGACCTCTACCTCTCCGACGGCACCGAAGTGCGGGCGGGCGACCCGGTGTTGATGCTGCACCTGTGGAACGAGCACATTCCCCCGCCGGGGCCATCCGGTCCTGACCTGGCCTGGGCGGCGAAGATATACCGCATGTTCCTCCGCTCGCTGCACGCGGCGGCCCAATGGCTGGCGGATGAGACCCACCCGACCAACGTGCGCGCCATCGGAGGGGCGACGGTGCTCATTGCCCCTGGTGACGATGGGAGCGGCCTGCGCCTGATGCGGCATCTGGGCTTCGACGTATTCCCCTACCAGACCCCGCTGGGCCGCTGCGGTGAGTTCTGGGAGAACCTCTACGCCTGGTGGCTGATGTGGGCCTTCAACGCGGCCAGCCTACACCACAGACGATTGCTCCACCTGCGTCGGGCCGAGGTGTGGATCTCGGCCGATGAGTTCTTGAGGCGCTACAGATAGAGGTGCGACGCACTCTGGCCGCCGAGAGCCTCGGAAATGCATCGCACCTCACTTCCCCCTTGTGTACCCCCACGCAACCTTCTGAGGTATAATACGTAGTAGCAATTGCCAGGCCGAAGTGGAGCACACGTGTGAGCGATGAAACAGAGTGGATCCGACTGGCACAGGAGGGCGATCAGATAGCGTTCGGTCGCCTGGTTGTGGCTTACCAGACGCCGGTTTACAACCTGGCCTACCGCATGCTGGGCAACGCAGCCGAGGCCGAGGAGGCCGCGCAGGAGACGTTCCTGCGGGCCTACACCCACCTGCGCAGTTACGACCCGCAGCGCCCTTTCCATTCCTGGCTGCTATCCATCGCCTCCCATTATTGCATTGATCGGTTGCGCCGCCGAAGGATCACTTGGCTGCCTCTGGAGGAGGAGGTTATTGCACCTGAGCGACTGGCGAGCGATAGCCCCAACCCTGAGGCAGTGGTAGCACAGCGGGAGCAGGAGGAACAGATACAGCAACTGCTGGCTGCCCTCTCGCCCACCGACCGGGCGGCGATCACGCTCCGCTATTGGTACGACCATTCCTATGAGGAGATCGCCGAGGCGCTGAATCTGACAGTGAGCGCGGTCAAATCGCGGCTCTACCGCGCCCGACGCGCTATGGCGAAGATGATACAAGAGGAAACGGACAATGCGTTGTGAGCGTGCTCTCGAAATGATGTCGGCGCG
>QMOC01000423.1 GCA_003648085.1 Chloroflexota bacterium | reverse complement strand
TGCGGCAAGTAAGGGGGATTGATCCCCCGCTGCTCTGTAGCCCGGCGACTTCATCGCCGGGCGGCGGTGTGCAGCAGAGATCAAAGTGTCAACCTATTTTCGCTTGTAATTGAACCTTCCCGCCGTTAGCAGCCGGCAATTAGTGGCTATCTGCTAACGGCTTACGGCTGAGGGCGACCAATCCCCATGACACTCCCCAGTGGAGTGCCAATGCCAGCCATAGATTTTCGGTCAGCAGGAACAGCGCACCGCTGACGACGGCCAGTGCCCCACGCAGCAACTGGGATGGGGCGCGTTGTGGGTCGGCCAGGCCTTTGCGCCAGGCTGGGTTGAGTGCTGCCTCCAACGCCACCAGTGCCAACCCGCCCCAGATTCCCCAATACATGCCGCACACGATGATAGGGGTATTGCGGTAAAAAGCCCAATGGACCTCATGGTAGGCCGCCTCACGCAACAGGGCCCAGCCGGAGGCATCGGCCCCCATAACCGCGCGCCCCTCGCCAACACTGGCGAGAGCCCGACGGTAGGCCCACCAACCTGTTGCCAGCAGCGCCCACGCCCCGATGCCCAGCGCGGCTGCCCACCCCACATCGTAAGCCCAATTGAGCCAGTTGGCGGCAGCGGCGGCACCGGTCGTCTCCTCGCTCAGTGCGGGCAAGTCGAGCGGCTGTAGCCCTAATAATCGCCCAACGACTGCGTCGTGGCCCCATAGGAGCGCGGCGAAGGGCACGCCGATGTAGTACAGCAGGCGCAGGAATTGTAGCAGCAGGGGAGCGAAACGCCAGGCGAGCAGACGGGTGACGAACTCACCTACTATACCGGAGCGAGGCTGGCGGAAAAACCAGGCCAGGTTTGCCCAGAGGATGGCCAGGAGTAACGAACCACTCAGCCACAGCCATCCTTCGCCCCAGACCGCGGTTGGTTCAGGCACGTGCTTGCCCCCCTTGTAGAGGCACGGTCAGCGTGACTCGCGTTCCCTCTCCTGGCCCGGAGGCGATTGTCAGTTTGCCGCCGATCAACTCGGCTCGCTCGTACATATTGATTACACCCAGGCTGCCGCGTTCATCGTAGCGCACTTGTACCGCGTCTACATCGAACCCACAGCCGTCATCTTCCACCTCAGCGACGAAGGTGCCGTTCTGAAGATACAGTCGCACCCAGATATTCTCCGCCCTGGCGTGTTTACGAGCGTTACGGATTGCCTCTTCGAGAATATAGAAGATTACACCCTGAGTATTCCGATCCAGCAGTTGGTCTACCTTTGGCGCTGCCTCCATATGAATCGGCGCGGTGTCCGTCTCAGCCAATTTGCTGATATACTGCTTCAGCGCTGCTTGCAGCCCCTGAGTTTCGAGGATAAGTGGCCGGAGCGTAAAGAGCATATGGCGGATTTCCTTCGTCGTGCGGCGTGCCAGTTCCTCGATGTGAGCCAGTTCCTCACCGACGCGGGTGGGGTCTTTCTCTAACAACATCCGTGCATAGTTCACTCGCATTGCGATGGAAGCGATACTCTGCGTGGGGCCATCGTGCAGATCGCGGGCCAGTTTCTTGCGCGCGTCTTCCTCCACCGCCACGATGCGTTCCTTCTCCTCCCTCAGGCTCTGGTAAAGTTGGGCGTTCTGAAGCGCGACGACGGCCTGATTGCAGATGGCGATGAGGAGGTCCTGGTGATCTTCCGTATAGGTATCGGGCTGGAGACTGCCGAAAACCACCACACCGAAATTCTCAAACCCGGCCCGCAACGGTACGACGATTGCCTGACGACAGTTGTGCATTGCGACGAGTTGCCCCAACTCTGGGTCTGCTGCCGGATCGTCAGTGATTACGGCCTCCGCCGTCGTCAGTGCCTGGGCCAGGACGCCTCTCCTGCCCTGGAATACGACGTTCTGGTCACGTTGCGATAAGTGGCGCGAGGCCACAATGCGCAGGTCATTGTGACTGAAGAGCATCACCATGCTCACGTAGTCTGATTCCGGGGGGCCTAACTCGCGCATCCCGGTGTCACCTACTTCGAGCACCGCTTCCAACACCTTGTTGTAGTTCAGCGTCGCACTGAGCGTGCTCGCCAATTCAAAGATCACCCTTGCTTGTTCGTGAGCGGTGCGCAACCTTCGCAGTTCAGCCTCTTCCTCAAGTCGGCGTGTGCGCGCGATAGCCTGTTTTATCCGACTGCCCACAAGGCCGCTTATCAGGGCTGCCAGCAGGAGAACCAGGGAGCGGGCCATAAACGGGAGCAGGTCTGACCACAACGTGCCGGATGGTGCGATGAGGTAGCCGGCAAGGCCGCAACCAAATACGACGGCAACAGCGATCAGAAGACTGATCATCCAGGGAAAGCGCAATGCTGCCGTGAGGATGGGAAACAGCGCGAAGAACAGCAAGGGGCTTTCCAGACCACCCGACGCAATGACAAAACCGATGGTCAGGGTGGTGTCAATCAGCAATGTCATCACCGGTACGATGCGCGAGAGGGTATTGTAAGAAATTAGGAGCATCACGGCAAGGTTGTAAAAAGCCGCAACTGCTAAGAGGACAATCTGGGGTAGAAAAGAGGCCGTGTCGAGGAAACCACCGTGATTTATGTAGGAGTCCAGGAGGCTGATGAGGGCTACACTTACCAGGAGTAACCAGCGCAGATTGCTGATCAACCAGTCCACCTGGAGACGTTTCTGGGTACTCTCAAGTGTAGACATAGCAATTTTCCATCGCGCGCTAAACAGGCCGCGGGCATTGAGTGGGCGGTAGACCCTCTCCACGCAGCCGCGGCCTGAAACAAGAGGAGTGGGCGCGAAGGGACTCGAACCCCTGACCTCTACAATGTGAGTGTAGCGCTCTGACCAACTGAGCTACGCGCCCGGAGTGTAAAAATTATAGCACTGAATTTCCAAAACTGCAAGTGAAGGCTGGAGGCGGAATTCGATGTTCACCCCCGCTCATACCGCCGTAGGGAGCGCCGCCGCCCCAGTCCTTGTGCAGTTCCGGGCCATTGATGTTCTCTGTGCAGCGGTGAGGCCGAAAGACTCCAGCGGGAAAGTGTCTTCGTCGTTATACCGCTCTGTGTATGGAGAGGCGATTCAGGCTGAAACATTGCAGGATTCACCGTAACTGCTCAGCCATCCCCAGGCAGAGCGTTGAAACATATTCTTTAGGACGCAGATGAACGCTGATAAACGCTGATTTTTTGATCTTATCTGCGAAAATCTGCGTGAATCTGCGTCCGATT
>QMOC01000422.1 GCA_003648085.1 Chloroflexota bacterium | reverse complement strand
CAGGTAATCCATCAGACTCTGGGCCCCTCGTACTCCTTCCATCTCTGCCTCCTGACTCCGCTTATGTTATGGATGACCTTATGATACCATAACATTAAAAAACCGGAAAGCCCTAAAAATTGCCACCAGGCTATTGACAACGCCGACTTTTTACTATATAATGACTGTAAGTCAGTTAATGACCGTAGGTTAGCATAGTAAGGCGACAGCGTGACGACCAGGGCGCGTCGGGAGCGAGAAAAAGAAGAGCGGCGGCAGTCCATCCTTCGGGCGGCCCGTGAGGTGTTCTTTGAGAACGGCTTTCACCGCGCAACTGTGGACAACGTGGCCGAGCGGGCGGAGGTCAGCAAGGGCACCGTATACCTTTACTTTGAGAGCAAGGAGACTATCCTTGCTCATTTGCTTTTAGAGGGATTGGGCGAGTTACTCGGGGAATTAGAGCAAGCCTATGCGGCGGATGAACCCCTCACGGCGGATGAGCGACTGCAGCGACTGGGCCGGGCCTACCTGCGCTTCTTCCAGCGGGAGCCAGAATACTTCCGCCTGTTGATGGCGATGGATCGCGGTCGCTTCCAGGATTCAGTCACGCCAGAAGTCTATCAGAAGGTGCTGTCCGCCAGTTTGGAGGGATTGGGCTGGGTGATGAAGGCGATTCAGCAGGGCATTGATGAAGGGGTATTTCGCTACTGCGACGTGCGGCAGGCCGCCAGTATCCTGTGGGCGACGCTGAATGGCGTGCTGGAGTTGATGGAGCACCCGCTGCGGCGGGAGATGGTGGGGATGGAGCGTGAGAATCTTTACCAAGCGGCCTTAGAAACGATTATCCATGGTCTGCGAGCGATCCCTGAACAACAAGGAGGTGCGTAAGTGAAGGAAGTGGTTATCGTCAGTCCGGTGCGCACGCCGGTGGGGGCCCACGGCGGTGCGCTGCGCAGCAAGCGGGCTCAGGATCTGGCCGAAATCGTCTTCCGAGCGGTGTTCGAGCGGACGGGGTTGGACCCGGCGGTGCTGGACGAGGTGATCCTGGGCAATATCGGCCAACCCTCCGACGCGGCCAACATTGCCCGGGTGGCGGCGCTGATGGCGGGGGTGCCTATGGACGTGCCGGGCTTCACCGTCCAGCGCAACTGTGCCTCTGGCATTCAATCTATTACCTCGGCCTACCAGGCCATCCAGACAGGGGATGGGGAGATCTACCTCTGCGGCGGTACCGAGAGTATGAGCAACATCCCGTACATTCTCAAAAAGGCCCGTTGGGGATACAAACTCCGCCACGCTGAATTGACCGATGCCCTTTGGGAGGGTCTCACCGATCCCATCTGCAATCAGATTATGGGCCGCACCGCCGAGAACCTGGCGGAGAAGTATGAGATCTCCCGCGAGGAGCAGGACGAGTACGCGGTGCAATCCCACAAGAAGGCGTTTATGGCTCAGCGGATGGGGAAGTTCGACGACGAGATCGTCCCTGTCGAGGTGGTCAAGAAGGTGGCGGGCAAGGAGGTGGCGCGGGAGAAGATCATCCACGACGAGACGATCAACCCCGGCCTGACGGTACAGAAGGCGGCGCTCTACCCGACCGTCTTCAAGAAGAACGGCACGGTCACCCCGGCCAACGCCTGCCCCATCTCCGACGGCGCCGCAGCGATGATCGTCTGCACGGCGGAGAAGGCGAAGGAACTGGGGCTCAAGCCCACCGCCCGCATCGTCAGTTACGCCTACGCAGCGGTAGATCCGGCTTATATGGGCATCGGCCCGGCCTACGCGATGCCCAAGGCGCTCAAGCGGGCAGGGCTCAGCCTGGACGATATTGACCTGATCGAACTAAACGAGGCTTTCGCTGCCCAGGTGCTGGCTGTGGCCAAGGAGATGGAGGCCCAGGGGTACAACTGGGACTGGGAGAAGGTCAACGTCAACGGCGGCGCCATCGCCCTGGGCCATCCGGTGGGCTGCACCGCCGCTAAACTGGTCGCCACGCTGACCCACGAGATGCAGCGGCGGGAGGTCCGCTACGGCATGGATACGATGTGCGTTGGTGGAGGACAGGGCGGGGCACTTATCTTGGAGCGCATACCGCTGTAAGTAGTGGGTAGATTGGGAAACTGGGAAATTGGGAAACTGGTAGATTGGTAAATTGGGAGGGAACGGAGCATGGCGGAACGAGGACAGCGCGAGTTTGAGGACTCGGAATGCTATCAGTTGGCATTGCAAGTCCTGAAGGAGGCGTATCGCGTTGCCGGACGATTGCCGCCGGAGGAAAGGCACAATCTGGCTCATCAGATGCGCAAGGCGGCCGTCAGTGTTGTCCTCAACATCGCTGAAGGATACGGGCGGTATCACTACCTGGATAGCCTGCGCTTTTACTACACCGCTCGTGGCTCCCTAGATGAGACGCTGAGCGGCTTCGTCATCTGCGACGAAGTGGAGTACACGTCCGGAGAGTTGCCGCGCCAGCGTGAACTCTGCCACAGTGCACTTCGTTCCCTTAACGGTTACATACGCTACGTGCGTCGGCGGCAGCAAGGACACCAGGAGTACGGCAACCACATACTTCGCGAAGAGGGTCCTATCTACATCATTGCTCCAGAACTGCCGGAGGAGTAGCGCGCCGATCAGCGCCAGTCTACCAGTCTACCAACTTACCAATATACCAATATACCAATATACCAAACAATTGGGAGGGAGTCAGATGTACATTTTCAAAGCAGCAGTAGTCGGCGCAGGGACGATGGGCGGCGAGATCGCCCAGGTCATCACTTACTCTGGTCTGCCGGTGGTACTGAAGGACATTGATCAGACTATGCTCGACAAAGGGATGGAGAAGATTCGCTCCATCTACCAGCGGCGGGTGGATAAGGGGAAGATGAGCGAGGGTGAGATGCAGTCCAAGTTGGACCTGGTGACGCCGACTCTCACCTACGACGGGTTCGAGGACGTGGACATCGTCATCGAGGCAGTGCCGGAGAAGATGGCGATCAAGCAGGCCGTGTTCAAGGAACTGGAGGAGGTCTGCCCTGAGCAGACGATTTTCGCCAGTAACACCTCGGCCCTTTCGATCTCCGAGATGGGCGCGGCTACGAACAAGCCCCACAAGATGATCGGTATGCACTTCTTCAACCCGGCCCACGTGATGAAACTGGTGGAGGTCATCCCCGGCCTCGATACCAGCCAGGAGACAATTGACGACGTGGTGATGTTCACCGAGAGCCTGCGCAAGATCCCGGTG
>QMOC01000421.1 GCA_003648085.1 Chloroflexota bacterium | reverse complement strand
ATTTCACCGCCCACCGTCTGCGCTTCGTCACCGAGGTGCAGAGTATAATCGAGTTGAACGAGCATCAGGGCTCGGCCATCCGAGGTTCGTTGTTCCACGCGCTGCGCGGTCAGTTCTGCACCTACCGCCAGGCCTCTGAGTGCGCCGATTGCCCCCTCGTCGCCACCTGCCCCGTCGCCATTCTGGTCAGCACGCTCAAGCCGGGGGACAGGCGGGGCCGTGACGTGCCGCGCCCGTACACCGTTCAGCCCCCGCTGCCGGGCCGAAGTGGGCATCCCTTCGAGTTGCCGGGCGGGCGCATCGTCTTCCGCTACAGGCCAGGGGAGCGGTTCGAGTTCGGTCTGACGGTGTACGCTCAGGCGCTGCAACTTTTCCCCTACGTCGTGTTGACGGTGCACAGGTTGGAGCAGACGGGCATCGGGCGCAGGACGGAGCAGGCGGATGGGCGCTGGCGGCGGGGCACCTTCGTCGTGCAGGAGGTGTGGGCCGAGAACCCGCTCACGGGCGAGCGTCAACCGGTGATGCGGGCCGGGGACAATCTGGTGCAGGTGCCCGATGTCCCCATCACTCACGCCCAGGTGTGCAAGTATGCCGGTGAGCACATCGCGCAACACGCATCACGCATCACGCTCCACTTCCTGACGCCGACGCGCATTGTCGAGCGCGGTCACCTGCTTAAGCCGCACGGCTTCCGCTTCCAGCCCTTGTTCCAACGCCTGATGGGGCGGCTGGAGTCGCTGAGCCGGGACTTTTCCGACACACCGCTGGTCTTTGATGACCCCAGGGGGCTGATCGAGGCGGCCGGGCGCGTGCGCGTGGTCGAGAACCGGCTGGTGTGGGAGGAACTGCGCAGTTATTCGACCCGCCGCCGCGCCGGGTCTCCCACGTCTGGGCTGATGGGCAGCGTCACGCTGGTGGCCGACGACTGGTCTCTCTTCCTGCCGTGGCTGGTATGGGGGCAGTTTACGCACGTGGGGAAGGACGCGGTGAAGGGGAATGGGTGGTACGGACTAGGATGGAGAATGGAGAATGGAGGGTGAAGAATGGAGAATGGAGGATGAAGAATGGAGGATGGAGAATGGGGAGAATGGAGGTGAAAGGTGGAGATGACGTTTGAGGAGTGGATGGCGACTGTGCCGGAGCGGGTGAAGGCGGAAGCATGTTGGCGGTTCGATGCCTACCCAAGAGCGTTGTACTTGTATGAGTTGGCCTGGGATGACTGTGAAGCGCTTGTGCGGGACGAGCGCGGGCGAGCAGTGGCACGGCAACTTATCCGTAGCGTCGGGTCTATCAGCGCGAACATTGAAGAAGGATATGGCCGTGGCGTCGGAGGCAAGGATTATCTCTACTTCCTGCGCATTGCCGAGGGCTCTGCCAGGGAGGCAAAGGGGTGGTACTTTCGTGCCCGCCGGTTGTTGGGGCCAGCCGTTGTCGAGGCACGTCAGGCTCTTTTGGATGAAATCCTTGCACTCCTGGTCACCGAGAAACGTCGTCACCGTTCTCGCCATCGCTGACCCTACATACATCCTGCATTCTGCATCCTACATCCTGCATTCTACATCCTACATTCTGCATTCTGGGGGGGAGGTTCCTATGCCCATCATCCCAAGCCTCATTGTAGACCAATACGGTGCTTTCATCGGCAAACACAGCGGTCGCCTGCGGGTCACGAAGGATAAGGAGAAACTGGCTGAGGCACCGCTCATACACCTGGAGCAGGTGCTGGTGACCGGGGAGGGGATCGGCCTTTCGGCGGACGCCATCCGGGCTTGCTGCACGGCGGGCATCCCGGTCTACTTTCTGGATAGTCGAGGCCGGCCCTACGCGGCGCTCTACAGCGCGGGTCTCACCGGCACGGTATTGACGCGACGCGAACAATTGCTGGCCTACGCCGACCGGCGCGGGTTGGAGTTGGCGGTGGCCTTTGCGCGGGGCAAGATCACCAACCAGGCCGGGTTCCTGCGCTACGTGGCCAAATATCGCCAGGAGACCAATCCTGAGTTGTACCGGGAGTTACGCTGGTGCGCGGACGAGGTGCGGGACCATCTGGAGGAGTTGCGTCACCTGAAGGGGGAGACCGCGGGCGAGGTGCGGGGGCAGATTCTCTCCATCGAGGGGCGGGCGGCGAAGAGGTACTGGGACGCGCTCAAACAGGTCATCCCGGAGCGATACGGCTGGCCGGGGCGGAAGGGACGCGGCGCGGTGGATCCGATCAACGCTGCGCTCAACTACGGCTACGGCATCCTCTACGGGCAGATCGAGCGGGCGCTGGTCCTGGCAGGGCTGGACCCCTACGGCGGCTTCATTCACGCCGACCGTCCGGGCAAGCCCAGTTTGGTGTTCGACCTGATAGAGGAGTTCCGGCAGGTCGTCGTGGACCGGACTGTGGTGGGGATGGCGAACAAGGGGATGAAGTTGGAGTTGGACGAGAAAGGGTTGTTGGTGGAGAAGAGTCGGAGGGCGATTGCGGAGAAGGTGTTGGCGCGGCTGGAGGCGGCGGAGCGGTACGAGCGCAAGCGGCAGCCGCTGCGCGTCATCATCCAGAGCCAGGCGCGGCACATCGCCACCTTCGTGCGGGGAGACCGCACCGTCTACGAACCCTTCATCGCCAAATGGTGACTCGCTGACTCACTATGAAATGCTTGTTGGTGTACGACATCCCACACGACAGGACGCGGACGAAGATCGCGGATTTCTGCCTGGACTACGGGTTGGACCGCATCCAGTACTCGGCCTTCGTCGGCGATCTGACGCGCACCTATCAGGAGGAACTGATGCTCAAGATCGGTGAGCGGTTGGGCAAACAGCCCGGCAAGGTACAACTCTTCACCATCTGCGATAAGGACTGGCGGCAGCGGCTGGAGATCATTCAGGAGGCTGAGGATGCAGGAGACGAAGAGTGAGCGATTGATCTTCACCGTGACCGATCTGAAGCAGTATGCCTACTGCCCGCGAGTCGTCTTTTACACCTACTGTCTCCCCCTACTGCGCCCGACGACGTTCAAGATGGAGGCGGGGATAGCAGCCCATGAGAAGGCAAGGGAGCAGGAGCGGAGACGCACACTATCGGCCTATGGACTGGTGGAGGGGAAACGGCATTTTGACATCTGGGTGGAATCGCCTATACTCGGGCTGCGGGGGCGAGTGGATCTGGTGATCGAGGTGGGGGAGGGTGAAGGGCGGGAGTTGATTCCGGTGGACTACAAGCACACGCGGCGGCGGAT
>QMOC01000420.1 GCA_003648085.1 Chloroflexota bacterium | reverse complement strand
GAATGACAAATGATCGAAAAAGGGATGAGAACAGGGATGTGCAAGCGATGTCTGTGTCAATCCGGGCGCGGGTCAGGGCGGAAGCGCCCGCCGCCAGCGCTCCTCTGCTCTTTGCAGACGTGGATTGAAGGACCACAGGATGTCTGGCTGGGCGGCCCAGGCGGGCCTTCCATCCTATACATAGCCTGGCGGTTCGCCGCCAGCAGGCTGTGAGAAGATCTATCTCGATTGAGTAGAGGAGGAACAGAAAATGCGGAACATGCTGGTTGCTGTAGACGGCTCGGAATATTCCCTCGCGGCGGTGAAGGCGGCGGCCAAGTTGGCTGCAGAGAGGGGGATCAGGAAGGTGACACTGCTCAACGTCATCCCCACGACACCCACACCTGTAGGCCCGATGCCGACGGCGGCTCCGCCTGAGGATCCGGAGGCCTGGGAGGTCTTCGACAAGCCGCGGGAGATCCTGAAAGGAGCCGGGGTCGAGGCCCTGTTGCTGCTGCGGGAGGGAGACCCCGCTGAGGAGATCGTGCAGGCAGCCCGAGAGGGTGGCTTCGACCTGATCGTGGTGGGGCACCGCGGCCTCTCGCCCATCAAGGCGTTCCTGCTGGGCAGCGTCTCCAACCGCGTCGTGACCCACGCGCCTTGCTCGGTGCTGGTGGTCCGGCCGGGGCTGGAGAACAACCCATCGAAAGGAGGGGCGGGGCTATGACGGTCGTGACAGGGATCATCCTGGTCATCGTCGGCTTCGCCGCCGGACTCCTGGGCGGGCTGATCGGCACCGGGGGATGCAGCGTCATGCTGCCCATCATCCACTTCTGGGTGGGCTTTGACGCCCCTATCGCTGTGGGCACGACACTCTTCGCCGTCATCTTCACCGCCATCTCCGGGGCCTGGGGACACCTGATGAAGCGCAACCTGGACCTGCGGGCTACCCTCTGGCTGGGCGGGTTCGGCATCCTGGGGGTGCTCCTGGGCTCCTGGCTCTTCACCCTGTTGGTCGGGCAGACGAAACTACTGGGGCTGATTCTGGGGCTGATCTTTCTCTGGCCGGCCACCCGCATGGTGTGGGAGGGGATCGCCCGGCGGAAGATGCCCCAGCGGGAGGGAAATACCATCCCTGGCTCGGCCTGGGGGATGGCGATTTTTGGGTTCATCGTCGGGGTAGCCACGGGGATCGCCGGGCTGGGCGGAGGCTACGCCCTAGTGCCGGGGATGATCTACCTCTTCGGCGCGCCGGTGTACGTGACAATGGGCACCTCACTGGCGACGATGATCCCCCTGGCCGTGGTGGGTGGGGGGATCAAACTGGCCCAGGGGTACGTCAACCTGGCAGCGGGGTTGCTGCTGGCGCTCGGCACCATCGGAGGCGCACAGGTAGGAGCGCGGATCATTAAACGCTTCAAACCCTCGACGCTGAAACTGATCTTCGGCCTCTACTTCCTGTACGTCTCGCTCAAGTTCATCCTGGGCTACCTCGGCATCCGTATCTGGTGAGCGGAGGCGTAAGCAAGCAGGTGCGACGCCCCTCCAGAGTGCGTCGCACCTGCCCGCGCCAGCGTGAAGGCACTTTTTGATGCACTCACTTTACTGGGCTCCACCCCTCTTCTTCGTCATCGCTCTCGTCTTCTCGATGTTGGGGATGGGAGGGTCGCAACTCTACATCCCGGTCCTTTTCTGGCTGGGGATGGACTTCAAGACGGAGGCCATTCCCCTGGGGATGCTGCTCAACGTGGTCAACAGCGGTTCGGCGGCGATCACCTACGCTCGCAAGGGATTGATTGCCTGGTCGGTGGCCGTCCCGTTCGCCGTGACGATGATCGGTTTCGCCCCGGTGGGCGTCTGGCTCAACGTGCGGTTGCCGGTCAAGCCGCTTCTGGCCTTCTTTGCCCTTTTCACCGCCACGGCAGCGGTGTTGATGCTCTCTGGCTGGAAACCCAGGCGTGGCAGCCTCTCGCCTCGGGAGCGCACCGCCCTGGGCCTGGCTGCCGGCGGTGGGTTAGGGCTGATCGCCGGATTGATCGGACGCGGTGGGGGATCCTTCGTCGTGCCGCTCCTGTATATGGCCGGGCTGGAAGCCAGGAATGCCGCCGCGACGTCAGCTTTTGTGGTCACCTGCTCGGGCCTCTCCAGTTTCGTTTCCCACCTGACTACGGCGGCCCATCCCCAGTGGGGTGTTTGGATCGCCACCGTCATGGCAGTGCTGCTGGGAAGCCAGATCGGTTCGCGGTTGATGGCCGAGCGGCTCAAATCTAGCGCCGTTCGGAGGCTCTTCGGAGGGGTCCTGCTGGGCGTCGCAGCGCTGATCTTGATCAAGGACGTATGGCTGGGCTAAAGGGCTCCAGGGGGTTGCCGGCGGAGACGGTGCTGTTCATCTGCATCCACAACGCCGGCCGCAGCCAGAGGTTGGGGGGGGCTGAAAGGTGCTCATCGAGGTGACCGGAGCGGGCATCAGTGAGGTCAGCGGCAACCTATTTGGTCGGTGATGAAGGGGAAGAGGAGGAGGCGCTCGACAGAGGAGGATGATATGCTAATCGAGGACTATGACCTGGAGGTGGAGACCATCCCCTGCGAACCAGGGGCGGAGAAGTTCGCCGCCACTGTCCATCTCAACGTGGACATCAGCTCCGTCCTGCCCTACCTGAACCGCACCCTGCGTGGTGCAGTCTACAACCCTCAGGCCCCCGCGCTATCCTGGAAAAAAGGCGGACGCAACATCGCCTTCTGGCCTCACAAGATCGCCATCGGCGACCTGGAGGATCGGACAGAAGCGGAGAAGGTGGCGCAGGGACTGGTGAAACTGGTCAACCGCACCTGGGAGCGACGGGAGGAGATCGAGCCGGACTACGAGATGCATCGCCGCCCAGGGCCGGTGGAGGTCTACAAACTCCTTCCACAGACCAACTGCAAGGCCTGTGGCCAGCCGACCTGCTTCGTCTTCGCCGGCAAACTGGTGGCGGGCCACGTGAAACTGGAGGATTGCCCGGTACTCGGGGAGCCCCAGTACGCCGGGCAGCGAGCGAAGTTGGCCGAGTTGCTAAACGTGGACCTGCCCGCCATCGGCTCGCGGGAGAGGTGACCCCCTTCCCTCCCCCTGGGGTGGAGTCAGGAATGGAGTACGGAGGTCACGATGAAGGCGATGCTGCCATCCCGCTGGGTGCGCGAGTTTATCCGCAAGCACGGCGGCGTCCTCAACGTCGCCTGGCGTATGGTCTGCCTGGGCTGATGAAACTTCTTC
>QMOC01000419.1 GCA_003648085.1 Chloroflexota bacterium | reverse complement strand
TGCATCCCCCGCTCGATCGCCCGCAGAATGCCCCTTCCATAACGGCGCACGTGGTAAGACTTCAGGCCGAGCCCATCGGCCAACTCCCCCTTCGTGCGCGGGCGGGCCTGGGCCAGCGCGATCAGTGTACTGTCGTTGAGCACCTTGAAGGGTGGGCGGTCCTGGCGGCGGGCCTCCCGGTCGCGCCAGATGTAGAGTTCGCGCAAGATGGCCTGCTCGCGCTCGGTCAGGTCGGAGGCTCCCTTGATGCGCCTGAATCCTTCCGGGTCGAAGATACGCGGCACAGGCTCGGAGGCGGCAATTTGGTCGAAAACCTCTTGTGCCTCCTTCCAACGGTTTTTCTGCATCAGCGCATCGGCCTGAAGGCGACGGAGGGGCAATAGATAATGAGTGTCCAGGCAGGCATAAGCCAGCGCTTCCGGTTCCAGGGGACGCCTGCCCCAGTTGTAACGCTGGTAGCGCTTGTTGGTGTGCACACCGAAGATTTCCTCCAGCACGTCGCCTAGTCCCACGCGGGGCCAGCCCAGGATACGCGCCGCCCACATCGTATCGAACAGATTGGCGAAGCGGAAGCCAAAATCCCGCTTGAGACACATCACGTCGTATTCAGCGGCGTGGAAGACCTTCTGCACACCGGGATCGGCGAAGATGGGGGCCAGTGGGGAGAGGTCAAGGCCGGCTAACGGATCCACGACGTAATCGGCACCGGGGATGGAGAACTGGAGCAGGCACACCCGTTCCTGGTAGGCGTAGAGGGAGTTAGACTCGGTGTCCACCGCGACGGCGGGCTGGGAGGATAGAGCCTCTAGCAGTAACTCCAATTGCCGAGGGGTGGTGACGACAGTGGGCAACGGCAGTCGGTGGCTCATAGGTGCATGATCCAACGGGCGATGAAGAAATATATGACCAGCCCTGTAGCGTCCACCAGCGTGCTCATCGCTGGCCCTGAGACAACCGCCGGGTCGATCCTCAGCCGGGATGCCAGGATGGGCAGGGCGGCGCCGATGATGGCTGACCATAACACGATAGCCATCAGGCTGATTCCTACCGTCATCCCGAGAGACACTGGAGAGCCCCATGTCAACGCGCGGATGAAACCCACCAGTCCCATCGCTAACCCCAATAGAAGGGATACACGGATCTCTCGCCAGACCACCTGTACCAGATCCCGGAAACGTACCTCGCCTAACGCCAGCGCACGGATGACCATGCTGGAGACCTGGCTGCCCGCGTTGCCTCCAGTGCCGATGAGCAGGGGAACGAAGAACGCCAGGGCCACCGCCTCGGCCAGTTCGCTCTCAAAGAGCCGCAGGACACTGCCCGTAAAGGTCTCTGTGACGAACAGGAGCAGCAGCCATCCCACCCGCTTGCGCACAATGTGAAGGATCGAAGCATCCAGATAGGGTTCGTCCAACGGTTCCGATGCACCCAGCCGGTAGATGTCCTCCGTCGCCTCGTCCTCCAACACCTCCACCAGGTCGTCGTGGGTGATGAGGCCCAGCAGGTGTCCTCCGTCGTCTACGACGGGCAGGGCCAGCAGGTCGTAGCGGGCCATCAGGCGGGCTGCCTCCTCCTGGTCAGCGTCGGCCCGCACGTGGATGACGTTGGGGTCCATAATCTCTTCGATGCGGGTGTGTGGCGGGGCGATGACCAGTTGCCGCAGGGAGACCACGCCCACCAGCCGGACGTCCTCATCCACGACGAAGAGGTAGTAGACGTCCTCCGATTCCGGCGCGACTGCTCGCAGATAGGCAATGGCCTCCTCGGCCGTCATCTCCTTGTGGAGCGTGACCTTGGCGGAGGTCATCAGGCCGCCGGCGCTCTCGTCGGCGTGGATGAGCAGCGGGCGCACCTCCTCGGCCTCCTCCATTGCAGCCATTACCTCAGCCACCCGTTCCGGCGGGATGTCGCCCAGGAGGTCGGCCGCCTCGTCCGGTTCCATCTCGTCCAGGATGCGGGCCAGTTCCTCCGCCTCCAGGCGCGCAGCAATCTCCGCTGCCTCTTCCTCCTCCAACTCCTCCAGTATGTCGGCGGAGTCCTCCAGGTCGAGGCGCGGCAGGAGTTGATCCTGCTCGGTGGGGGGCAGTTCACCGAAAAGGTCAGCCTGGTCGGGTGGACGAAGGGCCTCCACCAGCGCCACCGCTCGATCCCAGTCTCCCTCGGCCAATGCCTCTCGCACCTGTGTGAGAGTGGCGTCTACGTCTACAAGGTCCATGCTCGTTCTTCCCGGAAGTAAGATTATTATCTCACGTTAACGGGAGATGTCAATCTGGCGACGCGGTGTCCCGTCATCCAGTCTTAACCGCTGAGTCCCGCCGGGTGTGGCTAAAATTGGTTGGACGTCCGGCTTCAGCCGGAAAATCCCCGCTGAAGCAGGGCGTCCGGCCTCTCCTCTCAACTCACTTTAGCCAGACCCGCCCTGCGGCTGGCCTCCGGCTCGTAGTGGATGATGCGCAGGAGGCCCGTTTCTCGATCGGGGATGATCACCATAGTAAAAAGTGAAGGATTTTCTCTCTTGAAGCGTATCATATATAATATCGTTCGGCAGCACGCCGTAGGTTTGTGCAGGGAGGACTGCTATGAAAAGCCGATTTCCAATCATTATCCTTTCCACCCTGGCGCTTTTATGCGCCCTCGTGATCGTTGCACTGGCCCGGGCTCCGGATAGGGCCACCGTGCCGCAGAGCGTACCGACCACTCCTCGAAGCCTATCCGGTTCAACGGTGACCTCCGACCCGGGCTACTATGTTGCCGGTGCCACCATCACCTACCGCATCACCGCCCACAATACATCCACCGACGAGGAGTGGTTGGATGAGGTTCAGGTCACCTTCCCCGACGGTTGGGTGGTCAACTTCGTCACCTCCGACGCAACCGACTCCTGTGGCAACCCGGTCTCCTTCTCCATCTCCGGCGTGGGCACCAATCAGATCACCTGCACCGACGGCGATGGAGGGTATGGGGAGATTTACGATGGCTGCTCCTGGGGGTTTGAGGCCGACGTCGCAGTGCCGGCCGGAGCCTCAGGCGATCAGACGGTGGACTGGGCGCTCTCCGGCGACGAGTGGGGCAGCCCGCCGCACGACATCGCCGGCTCTTTCGTTCTGCACCCGCCTGGGGCGGGGTTCTCCGGTTCGCGGAAGAGCGGCCCAATCGTAGTGCCTACCGTCGGCACCTTCACCTACACGCTGAACGTGGTCAACAACGGTGCACTGACCGCCACCGCTGCGTACTTG
>QMOC01000418.1 GCA_003648085.1 Chloroflexota bacterium | reverse complement strand
TCGTTGCGCGCCGCGATGGGCGCTTTCGAGGTTTACATGCAGCAGCGGGGTTTCGCCGAGAACACAATAGAGGCTTTTCTCTCCGACTTAAATATCTTGGCCCAGTTTGTTGGGGCAGGGACGGCCATCGGCGCCATCGCTACCCATGACCTCAACCGCTTCACCGAATGGCTGGTGCATGGACGCGGCGTGCCCTGTAAACCCAAGTCACTGGCCCGACGTGTGACCACGCTCAAGGTTTTCTTCGGTTGGCTGGCCGAGGCAGGGGTATTGCCCTACGACCCCGCTGCTCCCGTAGTCCACAAACCGGCGATGACCCCTCTGCCTACGATCCTCTCCGATGCTGAGGTCGAGCGAGTGCTGGGCGTGACCCAAGCGCTGCGTCACGCTGAGAAGCCTGATGCTCGTCCTCACTTGTTGGTCACTTTGCTCCTCCACACCGGCATCAAAAAAGGTGAGTGTATGAACATTGTAATGAATCATCTCGACTTCAGTGACCCCACCCAGCCGGTGCTGTGGATTCGCTACGCCAGCCCCCGCCGTCGCCACAAAGAGCGCAAACTGCGCCTGCCGGTGTGGTGGCCGGCGGTGCTGGCCGAGTACCGCGCCCAGTACCAACCTCAGGAGGCGCTCTTCCCCTGCACCGCCCGCAATCTTGAGTACGTCCTGGCCGACGTGGCCAGACGGGCTGCCCTTGGTCATGCTCTCTCCTTCGAGATGTTGCGCTGGACCTGCGCGGTGCGCGATTATCGAGCGGGGATGCCAGCCGATAAACTGCGCCAGAAATTAGGGATATCGAAGGTCACCTGGCGTGAGGTGGGGATCAAAATCGCCCGATTAGCCGGTCCAGCACTGTAGATACACATCGTTCAGGTTCTGCTCCCCCTGGGCGGGTGGCCTTTGCAATGAGTACAGGGGCTTCGTTTTGCACCCCCCAGGAATCGTGCTATACTATTATGAGACCATCACCAACTAGGACAGATATGCCCTTTGTTTCTTTGGTATTCCGGCAGCAGTAAGGTCCTACCGTGAGCAGCGAACCAGAGCAGCAGACGTGGGTTGAGACATGGGCCAGACGCATTGAGGCATTGGGTCTCTCGCCGGTGGCACTCTCGCTCCTCGAGATTGCCCATGCGTTTGGGTTCCTGGGCAGCCAGACACTTCTTATGGCCCGACCGTTGATAACCGGCATCGTGAACGACGCGGCAATTGAGCACACCGTGGCTTTGCTGGAGAGTCCAGACCTGTTAGAGCAGTTAAAGATGTGTCTGGAAAGAAAGGAAGGTTAGGGATGGGCAATCTTTTGGGTCCTATTTCTGGGGCGCATGTCGGGGCCATCCTCTTGTTGGCTCTCAGTGGTTTGGTGCTGATTATACTGCTGATTCTGCGCGGCCGGAAGGGGCCAAGTCCGCCGATACGCCCGCTTCCCGCCTTCCAGGATTTGCAGGACGAGGTAGGGCGGGCCGCCGAGCGCGGTGAGACAATTCATATCGCGCTTGGCAGCGGCGGGCTGAACGGAGAGGATGCGGTCACGTCGCTGGCTGGGCTCCAGGTGGTAGAGGCACTGGCCGATGTCGCTGTCTCCTATAATGTTCCTCCTATCATCACTGTAGGCGATCCCACGTTACTCCCTCTGATCCAAGACCTCCTGCGCCGGGCGTATGAGCGCCGTGGTCTTCTTGCAGATTATGATTCCGGTCGGGTGCGCTTTGTCGCGCCCTCACCGGTAGCATATGCGGCCGGAGCCGCCAACGTGGTCGCCGCTGAAGGCGTGACGGCCAACGTGGTGGCTGGCGCTTTTGGAGCCGAGGTCTCGTTGATCACCGACGCTGGGGCTCGGCGTGATCTGCCTCAATTGGCCGCCGCTGCCGCTCCCCGTGCTATCGGCGCGTTGTATCCCGTCACCGACCGTCTGGCCGTGGGGGAAGAACTGTACGCCGCCGGTGCTTATACGACCGGAGAACGGCGCTATCTGAGCAGCCTGGTGGCCCAGGACATCCTGCGCGTGATTCTGGTGTTGCTCATCCTGGGTGCGGCTGTTGTGGCACTTGTAGGTGGTTAAAGGAGTCCTATGAGCCGTCTCATCAAGCAGTGGATTCCCGTTCTCATCGCGGCTATCACGGGCTTGGTCGTTTTGGCCGGGTACCTGATCCCAAGCCCATTGTTAATTTATTACCGTGATCGTCTGATCGAGTGGGCGGTCATCGTGGCCGCCTTTGCCTTCATCTTGGGTCTGTTCAACATTTTGCGCGTCCACGGCGGGCGGGTAGTCCGTCTGCGGCAAGGCTGGTTCTACAGCCTGATATTGCTACTTGTTGCTATGGTGGCTTGGGTTCCTCCGGTTCTATACGGGCCATCAGGTACACCGACCCGGCAGATGCTCGACTACGTAATCGGTCCGCTGGGGGCATCGCTGGCTGCGCTGGTGGTCTTTACACTGGCATTGGCGGCGTTCCGCCTGCTGCGCGTGCGGCGCAGCGCGGGAGCCGTATTTTTTATACTGGTCGTGGCTGTGGTACTGCTGGGCAGCACGCCTCTCATGGGCCTGGAATGGTTGGCCGACGTCCGGGATTGGATCATCAGTGTGCCGGGGATGGCAGGAATGCGTGGCCTCCTGCTGGGAGTCGCGCTGGGCACGGTGATCACCGCCTTGCGGGTCTTTGTAGCCAGCGACCGACCTCATAGCGAGTTCTAAGCGGTGGTATGATGATTTACTGTCCAAAGTGCGGTACGGCTAATCGAAAGGGAAGTCATTTCTGCAACGAATGCGGTGCGCCGCTGCCACGTACTGGCCTGCGTTGTCCGATGTGCGGCGCGATGAATCCTGTCGGCAACGTATATTGCGACAAGTGCAACGCTCGTCTGGTCTCGATGATCGCTCCATCCCCTGAGGAACCGGAGCGCGAACCGGCTCCGATCAAGGGGCTGTCGCTGCCTACTATCCAACGGGAGGAGGAGGAGAGGGAGCAGCAGGTTGAGGACGTAACAGGGGAGGCCAGGGTAGAAGAGGAAATAGCAGAGGACTGGCTGGCGCGCCTTCGGGCTTCGGCGGTGGAAGAAGCCGAGGGGCCGGAAGAGCCTGAAATCACAGCCGAATCTGTCGAGCCGGTCGAGATCCCCGACTGGCTGCGCGGCCTCGGGCCGATCGGCGTGGAGGCTGGAGAGGTAGCGGCTCCTGAGGTCGCGCCGCCGGCGGTCGAGGCAGCGCCGGAGGCGCCGGTCTCTGAGCCCCCCGTGCC
>QMOC01000417.1 GCA_003648085.1 Chloroflexota bacterium | reverse complement strand
TATATTTACCACCGCCAGGGCGCCACTACCGCCTTGGCCACTGCCTCGGGCTGGGCAGAGCCGCGAGGCATTCTTTATGCTACTCTTAAGATGCGTTGCTAGTTTAGCACAACTTTTCTCAAGCGTCAAAACTACTCAACTCATCAGCCTCTCCGCCGCCTCCGCCAGGTCCTCCTCGCTCGGCCGCGACTAACGCGCCGTGGTGTCCAGCCGGGCGTGGCCCAGGAAGGTGGCGGCGGTGACCAGGTCCACCGCCGGGTCCCGCCCCAACCGCGTCGCCACTGTGTGGCGGAAGGTGTGCGGGCTCACGTCCTCCACCCCCGCCGGCCGGGCGTACTTCTTCACCGTGTACCACACGACGTAGGGGGTGATAGGACCGCCCTTCTGGGAGAGGAACAACGGCTCGTCGGCGTTGATCCTGCTCCCCTGCTCCTCTGCTCCCTTGCTCCTCTGCCTCCGCTCCTCCAGGTACTCCCGCAGCGCCCGCCGCGCCTTCGCGTGCACCGGCACCCGCCGTTGCTTGCGCCCCCTTCCCCGCACGGTCACCTAGCCGCTGCGCTCATTCAACTCCAGGTCGCCCACCCTTAACCCCGCTACCTCCGACGCCCGCAGGCCCGTCGCGGCCAGCAACTCCAGCAGCGCCACGTCCCGCTTTTTCCCGCTCCGCCGCGCCTGCCGCAGGATGGCGTCCACCGTCTCTTTGAGGAGACCGGCTCGTCGGGCCTCTGCCCACATCGGACCCGGGGCCTCTGCAACACCCTTCCGCAACGGCGGGTTCAATATCTTGTAGAGTTCCAGCCGCACTTTACGCTCCAACACGGCGTTGTAGGGCCAGCCGGGATAGGCAGCCAGGATCCGCTGCGCGGCTCGGGCCGCCCCCTTCGGATTCGGCGCGTCTTTTCCTTTGAGCACCCAGTACAGGCCGAACTCCTCGCTGCTCAGATCGCTCTCGGCCTGTTCCTCCTCCGCCGCGACCGCCCGCTCGGCCAAGACTTCCAGCCGCTCCAATGCCGCCTGCACGCTGATCTGGCGCTCCCGCAGCCGCCGGATGACCTCCTTGACCTGCTCGCCGAGGGGGATCAGGTAGGGCAGACTTCCAATTACCCTATTAACCTCTGGCTGGACAATGCTCCTTCAGGAAAGATATAAGCAAGGAGTTCACCCGCTCAGGTTGCTCCAAATTGCTGATGTGACCAGCCTCAGGGATGATTTCCAAACGGGCGTTGGGAATAAGCTTAGCCATCTCCTGGGCTTCATAAGGGGGCCGTGGTTTGTCGTCCGCTCCTACGATTATGAGGGTTGGGGCTTTGATCTCACCCAAGCGATCCAGCAGGGAAGTCCGGGAGAAAATCCCTCGCCCAATAGCCAAGATGCCAGGAATCTGCTCCGGTGGCAGGGAAGCGAGTTTAGCCTTGAAATCAGCCACGAGAGAGGGGTTACTCTGAAAAGTAGCTGGCGAGAAGAAAATGGGCCCCAATGCTTCCAGTACTGGCGGAGGGATTTTACCCAACTTCTCTATTGTCCCCATCATCTCAAAGTAACGGGTGGCAGTTTCCTCAGGCTCCGGCCCCACGTAGGTATCCATAAGGACAAGAGCAGCAATGGCTTCCTGGTGAGCTAAAGCTAAATGCACTCCCCACATCCCTCCTACAGAGAGGCCAATTACGGCAAAGCGGTTTAGCCCAAGGGCCTGGGCCAGGCTCCACATATCATCTGCCAGAGCCTCCACCGGGTAGGGGGATTCAGAGGGTGGGTCTGAGCAACCGTGAGCCCATAAATCTGGTACAATGCACCTATAACTCCGGGAGAGGGTTTCTACCTGGAGTTCCCACATAGATGAAGCCCAGAGATAGCTGTGGCCGAACAGTACAGGGAACCCTGAACCCCGGTCCTCGTAGAACATTTGCCGTCCTTTAATGTTTACGTAAGGCATTTCACCCTCCCTTTAGCATGAGATTATAGTTTGTGGTAGTGTCCCCGGACAACTAAGACAACTGATGACATACTATCAGCAGAAACAACCTCACTCAGAGGTGAGTAATGAAACCTGATAGCATGCCCGATCGCATTATCGTCGATTTTTCACATTTTCGTCAACCGGCCTTGCGAGCCCGAAGACGAGTACAGAGCCAGAAGGCCACTGCGCCCGACCAACCCGCCGTGTGCGCGGAGGAGACCTGCGCGACATCTGCTGCAGGCGAGGAGCATCCAGATGGCCCTTGCGCCATTTATCTCAACTGTTGAAGGGCATAAGTAATAGAGGGCGCCCCCTAAATACGGTGCGCCCTCAAGGTCGGGGCGCCGGGATTTGAACCCGGGACCTCTACAACCCCATTGTAGCGCGCTAGCCAAACTGCGCCACGCCCCGTGTGGTGAAAATTATAACAAAGAATGCGCCGTTTGGCAAATCGAGATCAAACCCCGAAGTCCTATCCCGAACCGCTTTTGCATACCCAGCAGAAATGTGGTACAATTTTTTTAATGATGAGCAGGCCGGACCGTGAAGGTGGCCCAGGAGAGCGCCTATGGCTAAGAAAACAGATGCGGACAAAGTCCTAAAATATGTCAATATCCTACGGCGGACGGACATTTTTTACGACCTGACCGAGCCTCAGTTGGAGATGGTCGCGTCCCTTTGCTCGGAGGTCACTCCTAAAGCGGGAGAGATCATCTTCGAAGAGAACAGCACCGGTGACGAATTATATGTCATCGCCAGTGGGGAGGTGGACATCCTGGTGGACCCCGCTCTTGTCCAGCCCGTCACCACCGGACGACCATCACGTCCACTGACCATCGCCACCCTCAGGCGTGGGCAGACTTTCGGTGAGATCGCACTGGTAGACCAGGGACTGCGGTCAGCCTCGGCCCGCTGCGCCTCAAAGAAAGCACGCCTTCTGGTCATCCCCCGTGATCGGCTGATCAAGCTGTGCGATACTTACCCCGACCTGGGCTATCGCTTGATGCGTAATATAGCCGCAGACCTGGCATTCAAAATCCGTGGCACCGACCTGATGATCCGTGAGCAACTGCTCTGGCATCCGCGGCCGACGAGGGGGATTCCGCAATAGGTCTGATGGGCAGGTATAGGAGAGTATGCGACACAGGGGCGGCGTGAGATGTGGGGATGGGTTGAATGAGTTTTGTGTGGGCCAACGGAAGCAGAAAGGGGCCATCCGGCGCAATAAGTCGGCGGCGGGGCCGGTCCGCGTATTGCCACAGGGGAGTGATGGGAGAAGAAG
>QMOC01000416.1 GCA_003648085.1 Chloroflexota bacterium | reverse complement strand
TCGCTGGAGCGAGCTGCGGCAGGAGGTGGATGTCTGGTTGTCCCGGTTCGCCCACGGATCACCCCAACTGCTGCGTTACGTCGGCTTATGTCCGGGTTAATTTGTTAAAGTTCATCAGCGGGGCTTTCCCGGCTGAAGCCGGACGTCCCACTGATTTTAGCCACACCCATTTCAGTAATAGGAGGCCCCGCTTCAGCGGGGATTTCCCGGCTGAAGCCGGACGTCCCACTGATTTTAGCCACACCCATTTCAGTAATAGATAGTGCGTGTGCGGTGATAGGGCCGGACGCCCGGTCCCTGGACCTGCCCCTCGCGCCACAGCCAGTAGTCAATGCGCAAGGCGGTGATCCCCGGGAGACGGGGGGTCAATGTCCGCCGCATCAACTCACCGGCCCAGACGGTGGCGGCACGGATCTCGACCTCCTCGCGGCTGCCGGCCTCCAGTGGCTCACGTCGGTCAACCCGGTCGGCCAGGTGAGGCGCGTAGCGCAGGACGCCCAAACGGCGCAACACCTGGGGGAGTTTGTAGTCGGCGAAGACGGTCAACTCCTCCACTCGGCGCAGGTCGCCCGGCCCCTCCCCATCGAAAGCCTCGTACAGCATTGCCGCTGCCAGTTGCGCCCGCTTGTAAAAGGCCACCGTGTGACCGTCCAGCGTGGCGACGTCGTTGAACGAAGGGAAAACTGTCACCAGCAGCCGCACCAGGTTGACGGCGTCGTTTTTGGCGGCGCGGAGCAGGTCGCCGAAGTTCCCGCCGAACTGCGCCACGAGCACGCGCCCCACCTCGTGCAGGATGACCAGCCGTTCCCGGAACATCGGAATCTCGACGTTGCCGCGCAGGATGTGGCGGAGGTCTGCCTCGGGGATGCTCGCCAGGTAAGCGCCGTCGAGGATCGGGAAGCCCTCGTCCACGGCGCGGGCCAGCGCACCCAGCATCCCCCACGCGCCGTCGAGGGGCCGTCCGTGGAAGTCAACCGTCCACTTCGGGTCGCCCCAGTAGGAGAAGTTGATGGTGTTGAAAAGCAGGAGTTGGGCGGCGCGGGCCTCCGGCGGGTGGGAAATGAAGACGTCGTCGTCCCAGGTGGGCAGGTGTAGAGCGTCAGAGGGGATGTGTGCGCAAACCTCGCGGAGTCGCACTTCGTCAATGGCGACGTAGCGCAGGTGCGAGATGACGGGGGCGATGGTATCCAGAATCATTCCTCTTCCGCCAGCACCCGCAGGGCGTAAGTCACGCGGCGGGGCCGTTGGGTCAGCAACTCGCTGGCCTCCCACGTCTGGGCCAGTGCGCTCAGGCGGGAGCGGGAGATCTCGTCGCGGAAGGCCCGATGCAGGGCTTTGATGTTGAAATATCCCTCCAATTCGTCCAGCGCGTAGCGCACCAGCCGGCGCTCCAACCGGCTGAGGGCAGGGAAGGAAGCGGGGGGACTCACCTGGGGGGAGATGGCGACGGCGTGCAGCAACCCCAGCCAGTGCACCGCGTCCTCAATCAAGCGTCCCATCTGGAAGTAGAGCCGGTTCGACCACTCCGCCACCCCCTGCAGATCGTGGATGAAGGGGGGCGAGGTGGCGGAGGTGGCATAGGCGGCGAAGGGGAAATCGGCTCTGCTGAAGACGCCCGCGCGGGGGGTGCTCGCCTGGGCGCGGAGCACGTCCCAGCGCTCCTCGGTCACGGTGTTGTCCAGGCGGGCGGTGACGAGGATGCCGGCGGGCAGCCGCCAGTACCAGGCCGCGCCCACCCGCCCCTCGTAGCCGGGCGTCCGCTTCCCGATCTCGTCCAGGAGCCTGTCGGCCAGGCGCAGCGCGTCGAATGAGGGGTAAAAAAGGGGCATGGGCGCTTCTCCCTGCACCTAGTCGCTGGCCGGTAAAATGTCTTCCTCGCCCCGCACCGCGTAGGCTGCTCGTTCTCGAATTGGCGGGCAAACTACCCACAGGTTGGGCATTGGGAAGTGGCGGTGGTTGTAGGTCACCAGAACCAGGTCTCCAAGCACGGCAGTAGCGGCAATAAGCGCATCAATCAAGCCAACACCTTCGTGCCGGTACCGCTGCCGGTAACCGCCCCCTAGTTGGGCCACTTCGCGGGTGACCGGCAGGCCGAACAGTGCGTCGAACAGTGCCTCTGTCTGCTCTCGCTCATCCTCCTGCATACCAACGTACACTTCGGCCTCGGAAAGCACCGAGAAGTACAGGCTCCCACGTTCTTCGAGAGCGATCAGAAAGTCCACGACCTCGGGTTTCCCCCGCAGATGCTCGATGAGCACGTTGGTATCAATCAGATAGTCGGGCACTGCCGATCTCCCGTTGCAGCCGCTCTTCGGCCTCGCGTCGTATGGTATCTTCATACTCGATGCCGGTGAAGTCCCGATCCTTCCACGCACCTGCTGAGGCGCGAAGTGCTTCTTGTATCTGGCGTCGCTGTCGCTCACGCACTTGCAGGTAATACTCCACCGAGTGGCGCACGAATTCCGACATCGAGATGTTTTCCCGGCGACAGATGCGCTCGATCTTCTCTCGTTGCTGGGGGGTAAACGAAACCTGGGTGCGCCATGTGTAAATCCCAACCTTTGCCATCACAGGCCTCCGCAGTGTATAGTTTACATCAAGAGTGATGTAATTATATCGCCGGGGGGTGATTTGTCAACCGGAGAGCCACTCCGCCGCGGCCTTGGGGAGCAGCGCCACCGAGCCCCGACGCACGGTCGGCTCGGGCAGCGATTCGAGGAACAACTGGCCGTAACTCTTGGTGAGGAGCCGCTTGTCGAAGACGGCCACGACGCCCCGGTCGGTGCGGGTGCGGATCAGCCGCCCGAAGCCCTGCAGGAAACGCAGGATCGTCTCCGGCACGGCGTAATCGAAGAAGGGCTGATCGAAGGTCTCGGCCCGGGCGGCGAAGATGGGGTCACTGGGGACGCTGAAGGGCAGTTTGGCGATGGCCAGGCAACTGAGCGCCTCACCTGGCACGTCCACCCCCTCCCAGAAACTGCGCGTGCCCAGCAGCACCCTCCGCTCGCCCAGGCGGAAGTTCTCCAAGAGTTGCGCCCGCGAGATGCCCTCCCCCTGGGCCTGGACGGTGATGCCGGCCTGGGCCAGCGGTGCCCGGATGGCCCGCAACGTGGCCCGCAGTTGGCTGTAGGAGGTGAAGAGCGCCAGCGCCCGCCCTTTGGTCGCCTTGAACAGCGCCGCCATTCCCTGCTCCACCGCCCGCTGGTAGCCAGGCTGTCCGGGCTCGGGGATGTCGTCCACCAGGTAGACC
>QMOC01000415.1 GCA_003648085.1 Chloroflexota bacterium | reverse complement strand
TCCACGCCTGCTCCCAGCCCGACCCCGCAGCCCACCGAGACATCTGAGCCCACCCCGACCGTCTCGCCCGAAATCGCCATCGGGCGCTACGTGCGGGTGGCGGGCACCGGGGGATACGGTCTCAGCCTACGCCAAGGGCCTGGCGAGAACTACCCCCGTATGGACGTCGCACTCGAAGGGGAGATCTTCATCATCGTGGACGGGCCGACGGTATCCGGCGGCTCTCAGTGGTGGAAGGTCCGCGACCCGGAGAACGAGGAGCGGGAATGGTGGGCGGTGGGGAATTTCCTGGAGCCGGTGGAGCACCCGTGAACGGGTGTGGCTGAAATCAGCGGGACGTCCGGCTTCAGCCGGAAAATCCCCGCTGAAGCGGGGCCTCCGGCCTTTTCTCCCCACAAATTTTAGCCAGACTCCCCGTGAACAGGTCTAACCAGCCTGGTGATACGCTGCGGCCCTGCTGTTCATCAGCAGCAGGGCCGTTGCCTTCAAGGATGCATATTCTACCCGGGAAAGTGACAAATTAGCGCAAGCCTGGTATACTCAGGCGACATAGGCCGGCGCATCACAATGCGCGAAAGTGACAGGTTCCCACGATGTCCACCTGGTTTGCCCAGCGTGTCCTCGACCTTATCGGCGCGCTCACCAACATCTATTATACGCGCAAGTACGGCGCGATGGCCCGGCGTCTGGGCCGGTCTGGCATCCTGCCAGATCAGCGGCGTGGATTCATCATCATTCAGATTGACGGGCTTTCCTACGATCATCTGATGCAGGCGATTGGCGCCGGTCATATGCCTTACCTGGCCCGGCTGCTGGCCGACCGGCATCTGGCCGTGGCCCCCTGGCGCTGCGGGCTGCCCAGCACCACCCCGGCCGTCCAGGCCGGCATTATGTTCGGCAATCGCTTCGACATCCCCGGCTTCCGCTGGTATGAGAAGGAGCGGCGGATGGCGGTGCTGGCCAAGCGCCCCGACCAGATCCAGGCCGTGCGAGAACGCATCAGTCGTGGGTGCCCAGGCATCCTGCGCGGGGGGTCCTGCTATGTGAGCATGTTCGACGGCGACGCAGACCTGGCGCTCTTCACCCTCAGCACACTTCATCGGCAGCGATTCTTTGAGAGCGTGCGCGGGATGGGGCTATTTCTCCTATTCCTTCTCAGTCCATTCCGTATACTCCGTCTATTGAGATTGATCACCGTGAGTTACCTGGCCGGGTTAGGCCGTCGCTTGGTTGCCTTGATGCGGCCTAGCGTTCTGAATCCCTTCGATGTCCTCTCTCCACTCCTACACGCGGTCAGCGATGTGCTCTTCACCGAGGTGCAAACCTTCGGCGTGATGTTGGACATCTACCGTTGTGCACCGGCTATCTACGCTAACTACAACAGTTACGACGAGGTCGCCCACAAACTAGGGCCGGACCACCCGGCTGCGTTTCGTGTCCTGCGCGGCGTGGACAGGTGCATCCGCCAGATTGACCGTATGCGTGCCCGCTATCGCCAGCGGGAGTACGACCTATACGTCCTCTCCGACCACGGGAACACGCCTGCGGTGCCCTTCAGTTGGCGCAATGGGATGAGTCTGGGGCAATACATCGTCGCTCAAATCGGAGCCGGACTTTCAGTGGATGAGTTAGATGGCGCTTATATACATTCGACGGACAAGGCACGCTACCTGCTGGACGAGTTACAGGGCCTGGAGCAGCGTTTCTCCCCCCGCCTGCGCCGGGTATTGGCCGCAGCCCGGCGCTACGTGAATCGGCGTGTGCTGGCCGGTCAGGAATGGGATTACGATTTGGAGCGACAGCAGGATGTCATTATCTCCCCCTCCGGCCCGCTGGCTCACGTCTATTTCAACGTCGCCCCTCGCCCGCTGGACCTGATCGAAGTGATACTCCTATACCCTCAGTTGGTGGACAGTCTGCTCGCCACCCCCGGCCTCGGTGCCATCGCAGGGCGGGCCGGAGAGCGGACGATTGTGTTGGGACACCAGGGAGGCATGTTGGTCATCGGGAGCAAGCGTGAGGTAGTGGAAGGGCCACATCCATTGGTGCCATTCGGCGATGTGGCCCACGCCGCCGTCCAGATTCACCGTCTGGCCCACTTTCCTCACGCCGGCGACCTGATTGTACTGGGGGCAGTTGGAGCGGACGGCAAGGTGGTGGCCTTTGAGGAGCAGATAGCGGCACACGGGGGGCTGGGCGGGCCACAGGAGCGCCCCTTCATCGCCTGGCCGCCGGAGCGCCCGTTGGCACCGGAGAGGCTGAACGACGCTCAGGACCTGTACCCCTACTTCGTGCGACACTACCTGGGGCAACCTCCGGCGGGCGAGTGACCCATACCGTTGCCGGAAGTAAGGGGAAGGAGCAAAGGGCGAGGGAGAGGTCCCCTTTCGGATTACGCATTATGAGCGAGCGGGCCGAGGAGATAGGTGGAAGCCTGGAGGTGCGTTCCGCCTGGTCTACACGCCCATCCCTTCGCCCACCCATCCCCTGCCCTTCTATTTCAGTTTCGCCGGCCACGCCTTTGAGTTGGAGGCTTACCGGAACGGCGTTCTCGTGCCCGGCTATGTCTTCGCCAAGCCGCTCACCGTCACCATCCACTACAGCGATGAGGACGTGGCCGAGGTGAGCGAGGACGCGCTGGGGCTGTACTATTGGGACGGCGCGGCGTGGGTGGATGCGGCCTGCGGCCCCTACGACCGCCACACCGACGCCAACTGGCTCTCCGTCCCGGTCTGTCACCTGACCGAGTTTGCCCTGCTGGGATCGTCGTCCACCCTCCCCGTCGGCGGGGTGACGGAGCCGCCGGGCGTGGCGGGGATGACGTGGCCGTGGGTCGCGCTCGGTGTGGCGCTCATCATAGTGGTCGTCACAATCGTGGCGCTGGGGAAACGCCGTAGGAGGTGCACCGCCGGCCCCTGATTTGCCATCTATCGCTTGAGAGCGTGTTGCCCCTACATTCAGAGCGTTGAAACATATTCTTTAGGACGCAGATGAACGCTGATAAACGCTCGGCGAGGCCCGCAGCCAGGGGTCGAGAAACTCGCCCGTGCGCACGTAGTCGTCGAAGAAGAGGACAAGGGGATGCTCTTCGGCCACTTCCCGACGAACTCCTCCTGCTGGCGGAGTTTGATGATCTCTTGCAGGCTACAGGGTTTCTGCGCACTCATCCGTCTCCTCCTTCACACCGCCGATGGCGAATATTACCACCTGGCGTGGTGCTCCTCGGCAAAACCGACCAGTCCATCCAGGCGAAG
>QMOC01000414.1 GCA_003648085.1 Chloroflexota bacterium | reverse complement strand
TGACGGCCGAAGCCAGCGCTCTGGAACAAACCCTTCGCACGCGGCGCAGAGACATCTGGCGCTGGGCGCTCATCATCCTGTTCGGCGCGTTGTTCGGCATCCCTCTTTGCATCGCCCTGCCGATAGCCATAGCCCTGATCCTGTGGGGGCCATAAGCACCCTTTTTCCATCGGGTGATGACGTAAGGAGAGCGCCAAATCAGTTTGCCAAAAATCCGCCAATTCTGCCTATCCCTGTTCTATGAGGAGGAACGCAATGAAAATCAAAAAACTGTTTACGGCTTTTGTCCTTGGCCTGGGATTGACCGTGGCCCTGGTGCTTGCCCTGAGCATAGTCGAAGGGTGGCTGCCGGGCAGCGGTCTGCCGGTCGTCCGCGCCGCGAGTTTCACCGTGGACGTGACCTACGACGAGAACGACGGCAGTTGCACCGACGGCGACTGTTCGCTGCGAGACGCCATCATCATCGCCAACGGTAACGGTGAGGCCGACACTATCACGCTGGGGAGCGGCACGTATGAACTGACCCTCACCGGCACGGGCGAGAACGTCGCCGCCACTGGCGACCTGGACATCACCGACGTCCTGACCATCACCGGCCTGGGGCCGGACCAGACGCTCATTGACGCCAGCGGCGTCATCTCCGACCGGGTCTTTGACATCCGCCCCGGCGCGGGCACGGTCGTCATCTCCGGGGTGACGATCATGGGAGGGGACGTCACCGGCGACGGCGGCGGAGTGTACAACCACGACGCCGATCTGACCCTGATCAACACCGTCGTCGCCAGCAACACCGCCACCGACGGCGGCGGGCTGTACGTCGGCAACGGCGGCAGTGCGACGTTGAACGGGGGGCAGATCGTCAGCAACACCGCCGGCAACAACGGCGGCGGGGTGTACGTCTATTATGGCAGCGCGACCTTGAGTGGGGGGCAAATCTTCAGCAACACCGCCAACACCTTCGGCGGCGGGGTGTATATTAACGCGGGTGGCATGACGTTGAGCGAGGGGCAGATCGTCAGCAACACCGCCAACAGCGGCGGCGGAGTGTATATCAGCGCTTCCGGCGGCGTCTTTACCCAGACCGGTGGGCTTGTGGCGCACAACTCCGCCAACTCTGCTGGCGGGGGGATATACCTCAGCGATGGCCGTGCCACGTTGAGCGGGGGACAAATCCTCGGTAACAGCGCCAGATTTGGCGCCGGTGTGAATGTCGTCAACACCAATGCCTTCTTCATCCAGACGGGTGGCGTCATCAGCGGCAACACGGCCGCCAACCGGGGCGGCGGGGTGATGGTCATCTATGGCAGCGCGACGCTGAGCGGGGGGCAGGTCCTCAGCAACACCGCCGGTGACGACGGCGGCGGCCTCTTCGTCAGTAGTGGAACGGCCTCGCTGACCCTGGTCAACACCACCGTCAGCGGCAATGCGGCCGGCGACGACGGTGGTGGCCTCTACGTCAACGACGGCACGGTGGCCATCACCTACACCACCGTCGCCAGCAACACGGCGGCTGGTGGTGGTGGAGAGGGCATCCACCAGGCGGGCGGCACGGTCGCGTTGCTGGACACCATCGTCGCCCACAACGGGGCGGCCAACTGCGTCGGCACGCTGACCTCCAACGGTCACAACCTGGACAGCGGCGCGACCTGCGGCTTTGCCGCCAGCGGCGACATCACGGACACCGATCCGCTCCTCGGCCCGCTGACGGAGGAGAACGGGGCCTGGGTGCATCCTCTCCTGGAGGGCAGTCCGGCCATTGACGCGGGCGCTTGTGTGGCCGGCATCACGACCGACCAGCGCGGCACGTCCCGGCCCCAGGGGGATGGCTGCGACATCGGCGCTTACGAACGGGGTAGGGCAACGGTCTACCTGCCGCTCGTGGTGCGGAGGTAGCACGCGGATTGCAGGACAGTAATGGATCAGGATTGGCTCCGTTGCCACCCTGGAGAGCACGCTGTTGGGCTTGACACTCCCGCGCTTTCCGCTATACTGGATAACGAGAGGGGATTTTGAGCCACTATTGACGACAAACCTCAAAGCGTGGCACCTGGCAATCTCGTAGGATGGAGCAGGAGAAATGGGCTTGGCTGAATTAGAGTCGCCTCTGCTTTCAAGTGGGCTCATTGTCGCGGTGGCGGCCCTTGGGTTGGTCGTCATACACCTTCTCACCAAGCGGTTTTTCCACATCCTTCGCTCGGCGGAACACCTCCACGAAGAACGCCGGCAACAACTGGTCACCCTGGTCGGGATACTTCGGTGGGGAGGCGACGTTCTCATCGTAGGGGCTGCTCTGCTGATGCTGTTGAGCGCCTTCGACATCAACATCAGCCCGCTGCTGGCAGGCGCAGGTGTGGCAGGGCTGGCGTTGAGCCTGGGCGCACAGACCCTCATCCAAGACCTCATCGGCGGCTTCCTCATCCTAGTGGAGAATCAGTACGCCGTCGGCGATTCCATCCAGGTGGGGGACGTGGCGGGCACGGTGGAGCGGCTTACCCTGCGCGCCACCTACGTGCGGGACATCAACGGGCATCTACATATTATTCCCAACGGAGAGGTGCGCGTTGTCTCCAATCGCACCAAGGATTGGTCGCGCGCACTGGTGGAGGTGGGTGTGGCTTATGAGGAAGATTTGGACCGCGTTCTCCGCGTTCTGAGGGAGACCGCCGCAGCCTTTGCTCAGGAGCCGGACTTCGGGCCGCAACTGTTGGAGCCACCACAGGTAGTGGGACCAGTGAGCCTGGGGGATTGGGCCATCACGGTGCGAGTGATGGTTAAGACGCAGCCGGGGAAGCAGTGGGAGATCGCCCGCCAACTCCAGAAACGCATCCTCGCTACTTGCGAGCGAGAGGGTATCACCCTACCTTATCCACGGCAGGAGGTGTGGGTGCGCGGATTGGGGCAGAGTTGACAACGGACGGGAATAGATTATAATAAGGCGCATAAGGGACGGTGTGTCGCCATACTATCGGCCAGAGATTAGCACCGTGTGATAGGCGGCATTAGATAGTTCTCGGTGCAAAGGAGGGGCGGAGGCCTGGCTTCAGCCGGGAAATCCCCGATAAATCGGGGCCTCCGTCGCGTTTTGCACCGCAAACCAGTACAACCGAACATTGTAAAGCATTGACCGGGACGAGTACCGCCCGGTGAAGGTCCAAGAGAGAGGGGGTCCCAGGCTGTGAGCCCCCTCGACCGGACAGGCGGGAAAACCACCCGTGAGTGGGCCCCTCAAATCGTATCACGAAAGAGCGCGAAAG
>QMOC01000413.1 GCA_003648085.1 Chloroflexota bacterium | reverse complement strand
TCAATGCTCGCAATGCTCGCCTCCTCAGTGGCGAAGATTATACCGCACTTTCCCCTCCCTGCAAAACCTCACCCCTCCAGTTGCCTTTCCCCCCCCCACTGTGGTATAATTTCATTGCAGTTAGCGTCTTGTGAGGCATTATGTCGCTTCTGAGAGACTTCGTTGAGTTGATCACCGTCCCACCTGGTGACCTGGTCTATCACCTGGTGACGTTGTTCGCCATCCAACTCATTCTGGGGATAGCGTTTGGGCACTGGAACCGCCACCGCAGTGACTCGGCGGCCATACGGCTGCTGGTGACCGGAATCGGCCTCTTCCTGGCGCGTACGCTGTTGATGCTCGTTGCCGTGCTCGACCGCGTTGGTGTGCTGTCGTCTAACGCCGTTCTCCCCCCCCTCGAACGTTTCCTCGACCTCGCCACGCTCCTGCTGGTTGCCTGGGCTACCCTGCCGATTCTAGGACGGCACCCGCGTCTGGGCCTGACGTTGCTACTCCTCACCCTCCTGATAGCGGCAGGCGTCTATGCTGCCTTTGCCACCTTCTGGCCGCAGGCCGAGACTCAATCCATCGCTTACAATGGCTATTGGCAGGAGACGGTGTGGGAGTTCTCCGCCTTAGCAGTTCTTGCGCCGGTCCTCATCGCTGGCCTGGTGTGGCGCAATGATGATTGGGGTTTGGTCACCTGCCTGTTTGCCCTCTGGCTTACCGGTCATGCCCTGCAGTTCACCTTTCCGATCGCCGGTTCTCACACCGCCGGGTGGGTGCGCCTGGCCAACCTGGCTGCGCTGCCACTACTGGCCAGCCTGGTGTACCGTAAGGCGCTGAGTACATCTCTGGCCATTGGCGGGGACACCGCCCTGGAAATGGTCAGCCTTCTCGAAGCCGCCCGGCGCATCGAGAGGGCTCGCGATGTCGAAGTAGCCCTGGGATTGGCCGCCTCGACCATCGCTCGCGTACTGGGAGCCGATATGGTTGCCATCGGCCTTCCGGTTTCCGGGCCGGCCAAGAAGATACGTATCGTTGCGCTTCATCCTTTGACTGGCGCGATGCTGGCGCATCAAGAACTGACGCTCTCTGCATCCGGCTATCCTCTGCTGGCCCCCGCTCTCCAGACCGGCCACCTGCAGTGCGCATATGCCCCACGCAAGGACCCCACCATCGCTGCTCTGTATCAGCGTCTGGGCTTTGAGCGGCCCGGCCCCTTGCTGGTGCAGCCTCTCACTGAGGGAGGAGGGCTGTTGGGCGTTATGCTGGTCGGGAATCCGGTCTCCCAGCAGCGCTGGACGGTGCGCGACGAACAGATCGTCCAAGCCGTGGGCGCAGCGATCACCGCGTCGCTGCTCAGCGCCCGTCGTCGGGAGACCACCGACCGCAGCGCCGAATTGCAAAAGGCCCTCGGTGAGGCACACCGTCTGGCTCAACGGGCGGCTGAATTGGAAGCCGAAGTGGAGCACCAGCGCCAACGGGCTGAGGAACTGGCCACCAAACTGCGCCTGCGAGAGCGCGAGGCCGCCGCTCAGAGCCAGGCCGAAACCGAAATCGCCATCTGGCAGGAGGAGGTACGCGAGTTGGCCGAGGCTCGCGCCGCGCTGGAGGCCGAACTGGCCGAGTGGAAAGAGAAGGCGGAACAACTCGCCCACTCGCAGGCCGAGTTGCAGCACCAACTGGCACAGGCACGGGCTGCGCTCCAGGAAGCGCAGGGCCAAGCGGCGGAGCCAGCCCCGGCTGCCCGGCCAACCGACGGTGGTCTGGGTGGCATACTGGTGGGCGACGAGGAGGGCAATATCATCCTAGCCAGCCAGGGAGCACAATACCTCTTAGGCCGGCCTCGCTCGGCACTGGTGGGTATGCCTCTCCAGGCTCTGTTCGCCGAACCGCTGTGGGGCCAGGCAGTCAGTCGGCTCTCGCGCAAGGAGGCTCAGGCTGGTGATACCACCACGGTAACCCTCGATCTGGACGGGCGCACAGTGCGAGCAGAATTGACGCGCCTCCCAGATACTGCTGGCCGGTTAGGAATTCTGGCCTGCCTGCTTTACCTGGAGGAAGGGGTGATGATCCAAAGAGAGATGGTGGCTTCACTCATCCACGAACTTCGCACCCCGATGACCTCCATCACCGGCTACACGGACCTGCTCTTGGGCGAGGCCGTGGGTATCCTCGGTGAGATGCAGCGCCAGTTCCTGTTGCGGGTCAAAGCCAACATTGAGCGTATGGGAAGGTTGCTCGATGACCTGATCAATATTACCGCCATAGACACCAGGCAGGTCTCGCTTTCACCAGAGCCGATCAACATCATCAACGTCATTGAGGATGCAATCATGTCGTTGTCTGTCCAATGCACCGAACATCAACTGGCAGTACAACTCGACGCGCCGTCCGAACTGCCGGCGGTGCATGCTGATCGGGACAGCCTCTACCAGATCGTACTGAATCTCCTCTCCAACGCCTGCCGATGCTCACGGCCGGGCACCGAAATCCTGGTTCGTGCCCGACTGGAGGAGCGAGATGACCAGGTTGAGGGTCTGCCTGCTTACCTGCTCGTATCTGTGACCGATACAGGTGGAGGCATCGCCCCGGAGGACCAACGTCGGGTCTTCCAGCGCCTCTATCGGGCCGACAATCCCCTCATTGCCGGTCTGGGCGAGACCGGGGTCGGCCTATCCATCGCTAAAGCATTGGTCGAAAAGCACGGAGGGCGCATCTGGGTGGAAAGCGAGATGGGAGTGGGCAGCACCTTCAGTTTCATCCTGCCGCTGTCATCTGAAAATGCCTCCCCCGGCCCCTCCTCTGCTGCAAGGGAAGAGGAGGCGGAGGAAGGACGGTGAGCACGTACCCACACTCTGGTACAAGCCGATCCGCTGACATACGCCAATTGCTTGGAAGCCTCGTCGTCACGCTCATCAGCGTAGGTCTCCTGCTGGGCAGTTTCCTGTTGAGCCAACTCGACGCGCTGGGCGTGCGTCCATCTCCCACTCAGGCAATCGCCGCACCTCAGCCTACCCCTACGCTGTTCTTGCCCACGCCTACTCCTCCACCACCTGCAACAGAAACGGCTGCACCACCGACGGCTATTCCCTCCGCGTCCTCCACCTCCCCCTCACCCCTGATGCCCGGTTGCCCGCAGCCTTCCGGCTGGATCGCCTACATTGTGCAGCCGGGTGACACGCTCACAGGCCTGGCCTGGCGGGCTGGCGTCACCACTTATGCGCTGATGCAGGCGAACTGCTTGAGCACATCAACCATCCGCCCGGGTCAGCAAATCTAC
>QMOC01000412.1 GCA_003648085.1 Chloroflexota bacterium | reverse complement strand
GGGCCAACAGGTAGCCGAGGGTCAGTTCCGCCACCGAGTTGGAAGAAGCGGCAGGGGTGTTGTGGACCTCGATCCCTTTCGACCGGGCGTACTCCACGTCGATGTTGTCGAGGCCGACCCCGCCGCGGATGATCAACTTCAGGTTGGTCGCTTTGTCGATAAGAGGGGCGCGGACCTTGGTGCGGCTGCGGACGACGATGGCGTCGTAGTCGGCGATGACCGCCTCCAGTTCCTCCGGCGAGATGTCGTCCCGCACGTCCACCTCGATCCCCGCCTCCCGCATCGCGGCGATGGCTTTCTCGTCGGTTGGGTCGCAGATGAGCAGCTTCATCGTTACCTCCTGTGTTCTGCGTTCTGCGTTCGACGTTCTACATTCGCTAGTTGAACGTCGAACTTCGAACGTCGAACCTCGAACTTCGAACTACAGCCCCAGAATATCGTTGATCTCCCCCAGCAACCACCTGATGTCGTCCGGGGTCAGGTCGCCCATATGCGCGATGCGGAAGCACTTCTCTTTGAGATCGCCGTAGCCGTTGGAGATGATGGCGCCCCGCCTGCGCAGTTCCTCGTTCAGCCCGGCGACGCTGATGCCACGGGTGTTCTTGACGTTGGTGACGGTGGGGGAGAGGTACCGCTCGTCGGAGTAGAGGGCGAAGTACTCGCGGGCCCAATCCTGGACAAGGGCTGCCATCTCCTGGTGCCGCCGCCAACGGTTCTCCAGCCCCTCCGCCAGGATGTCGTCCATCTGCTTGTTGAGCGCCTGGATCAGGCTGATGGCCGGGGTCGCGGGGGTCTGGTGCTTGTCGTACTTCTTGTCCATCTGCTCGTAGGCGAAGTAGTAGCCAGGGCTGGCGACCTGCTTGGCCCGCTCCCGCGCCCGGTCGCTCACCGCGCAGACTGTCAGGCCGGGCGGCAGGGCGAAGCACTTCTGCACACCCGCCAGGCAGACGTCGAGCCCCCAGGCGTCGAACTCGATCTTCGCCCCGGCCATGCAACTGACCGCGTCCACCAGGATAAGCACGTCGGGGTACTTCTCGTGGATGAGGGCGGCGATGTCCTTGACCGGGTTCAGCACGCCGGTGGAGGTCTCGTTCATCACGATGGTCACCGCGTCGTACTCACCGCTGGCGAGGGCCTCGTCCACCAACTCCGGCGTGATCGCCTGGCCCATCGGCACCTCGACCTTACCACAGGGGATGCCGTTGGCCTTGGTGATCTGATGCCAGCGCTTGGAGAAGGCCCCACAGACGGTGTTGAGGACCTTCTTGGTGGACGCCTGGCGGACGGAGCCCTCCATGACGCCGGTGGAGGAGGCGGTGTAGAGGTAGACCCGCTGGGTGGTGTAGAGCAGTTTCTGGAGTTTGGGGGTGACCTCGGCCTGGAGCGCGGAGTACTCCGGCGTGCGGTGGCCGATCATGGGGAGGGCTTGCGCCTGAAGGATCTCATCGCGCACATGGGTCGGCCCAGGGATGAACAGTTTCGGATACATCGTTCACCTCCTTCGAGCGGATGGTCACATCGCTATCAAAAAGGGGAATGCCCGACCGGACGCATTCCCCTGTCCTGAACCTGAGAGATTCCCCGGCCTCCGTCGGGGAGGCGGGTTGCCCCGTCGGTGCCGTCCGGACTCTCCAGGGGTGCCGGGACGCGGGGTCCTTTTACCTGAGAGTTTCGCCAACGGTGTCCGGCCTCCATCGTTGGCTTGCCCCTTCGGTGCCTCTCAACGAGGTCTCTCCCCCGCGCCCGTAGCGGCGATTGTATTGTAACAAATTGGCGAAGGAATGTCAAAAGGCCCTGGCGCAGGGGGCGTATTTCGGTTGGGGAGCGACATCAACGAATCGGAGGCACGATTCACTGCCGAGGCGCAGAGTGAGGTGTGATGCACCTTTGCAAACACGGTCGGCAGGGAGATATGCGGGTTGAAGGTGCGTCGCACTGCACGCGTTCTCTGCGCCTCGGCGGTTCGACACGATCCTCTGGTCTTGCCCCGAAACCGAAGCACACCCCGACGCAGGAGGTGCACTCTATAAGGGCGCGGCGTGCCGCCTCCCTACGTCCAGGCCAGGGGGCTGTACCTCCTCACGGGAACTCCCTCATCACCAGCGGCAGAAGGACGCGGAGATACACCTCGTCGGCGCCGATGTCGTAGCCTCCACCGAGGGGGCGGGGATCGCCGTCAATATCGGCGGTGAGCCAGGGAAGAGGAGCCCCCGCATCGACGGCCGGCGAGCCGGGCCGCAGGTGGTAGTCGGCATCGAGCAGCGGGTCCTTGCCAGTGATGGGAGCCGTGTTGGTGATGGTGCCGGACCCGCCTGTGTTGTCGGTGCTGTTGGCGTAGAAAAGGGTGTTGTGGAGCGTGGTCGTGCTGCCTGAGCCGACGTAGATGCCGTAGGTGTGGTGGTAGACCAGGTTGTTGGTCAGTACGAGGGTCGTGTTGGATCCCTCAACGTAGAGGGCGGTGCGGCCGTTGGTGCCGCTGCCTCGGTCGTTGACGGCGAGGGTGTTGTGGACCAGGGTGCCGGTGATACGGTTGCCCCCGGTCGCCTGGAGGTAAAGACCACCTCCCTTGCCAAAGGCGTGGTTGGCAGCCACGATGTTGTTGGTCATCGTGAACGAAATGGGGGATAGGACGTAGAGACCGCCGCCAGACCCCTGCCCGTTGGCGCTGGCGACGTTGTGCTCCACGCGGTTGCCTTGCAACACGGCTCCCTTGCAGCCCCCAACGTAGATGCCACCGCCGTGGCCCGTCGCGCTCATTGCAGCCATGTTGCTCACCACGACGTTCTCGATCACCCGGGTGCCCGTCACCCATCTGAGATAGATGCCGCCGCCACTTCCGTTGGTGGCCCAACTGGCGACGTTGGAGATCACCTGGTTGTGGGCGATGACGGCCCCTCCGTTCGAGAATTCAGCGCAGATGCCACCGCCGCTGCCAGCGACGGAGGTGCCGGTGTAGGCCACGTTGTTGGTGATGACGTTGTTGGTGATGATCGGCGAGGCATCACGGCTGTAGATACCGCCCCCGCATTTGGTGGTGTGAAAGAGGGCGTTGGAGGCGTTGCCGTTGGCGATGATGAAGCCATCAATGGTGGGAGCAAGGGAGATCGACGTGGTCTTGAGGATAAGGATCACCCTCCGCTGTCCCTCTCCGTCCAAGATAGTGCGATTCCGATCCGGATCGCGGACCACCGGGCGGTAGGGGGAGCCGTCCCAGCCCCCGTAGAGGGTGATGTTCTTGGTGATGGTGATCACCGCCCCCCCGGTGCCTGTG
>QMOC01000411.1 GCA_003648085.1 Chloroflexota bacterium | reverse complement strand
GCAAACCGTTCGCCTAGTCGTGCGTGACACCGACGGTCTCACTTCCGAGGCAACCCAGGATATCGCGCTCAACACACCGCCTACTGCCACTTTTACCGTCTCACCTGACCCTGACACCCCTCTGCGCGAGGGCACCGTCTACACCTTTGACGCCTCCGCCAGCAGCGACGCAGAAGAGCCCGCTGCCTCACTCGAGGTCTGTTGGGATTGGGACAATAATGGGAACTGTGACACCGCCTACTCGACGACCAAGATCGCCACACACTCCTTCGCCTACGACGATGGTGAGGTACAGACCGTGCGCCTGGTCGTGCGCGACACCTATGGTCTCACCGGCGAGGCTACCCGCGACGTCCATGTCCTCCAAGACCTGCCACCCACGGCCACTTTCACCTTCACCCAGCCGGCCTGGAACCAGGTCAACTTTGACGCCTCAGCCAGCACCGACGACCACGACCCTCCGGCAACACTCCAGGTGGCCTGGGACTATCAGGGAGACGGTGACCTGGACACCGAGTACTCGCTCCTCAAGACCGCCAGTTACACTTACCCTCATCTGGGGTGCTACTGGCCGACCCTCTACGTGAAAGACACATTTGACCGGGTCGGCGCACTGCCCAGACCGGTGAACATCATCCCGCCGACGGCGGCCATATCGCTCACCGGCAGCGGCGGCACACTGAACTCCATTGATGGTATAGTCCAGGTCGCGGTGTATACCGATACTGTAGGGGGAGACGTCATCAGCAACGGGCTGGTTATCACCTACACTCCCTGGCTGACCCTTCCTCACGATATTATGACGGGCACTTTTGTCTACCAGGGATTCACGCTGAGCGCCTGGTCGCTCGCCGATGGCCAACCAGTTAATGAGATCAGCGGTACCTACACCATCACCGTATCTTACGATTACGACTACCTCGCTCATGTGCTTCACTTGCCTTTCGAGGAGGAACTCGAATTGTATCACTGGGCTTCAGGCACCCCCGCTCTCTGGACGCCGGTGGACTTTACACTTGATACGGCAACCGACCGGCTGGTGGCGGCGGCGAGTTCCTTTGGTGACTTTGCCCTGGTTATGGACGTGCACCGTTTTTACCTGCCGAGGGTTGCCAGATCGAATTAGTGAGTATAAAACCGCCGGATCTGTGATCCGGCGGGAGCAGGCCCAGCGCTTTAGTTCGCGGTGCAAAAGGCGACAGAGGCCCCAATTTATCGGGGATTTCCCGGCTGAAGCCAGGCCTCAGGTTTCGTCCCGCACCGGGTACCGGTTTGGGGTGCCAGGCACCACATTAATTTAGGTGCCTGGCACTTTTCCTATGCACTCGGTAGTTTTGCGGATTTTACATCTTTTGGCCGCCCCCAAGGACGGGGGCCGAGAGCGTGCAAAAAGCACAAAACTACTGATGCGCTGTAGGATTTATGCCTTCAAAAATTGCACAACATCGAGTACGAAGATCACCGCACCGCCCACCTCTACCTCCTCGGTGGCCAGAACATACGACTCCCCCGATTCCATCACCGGAGGCAGAGAACCCACACGTTGGATACGGGTGTGGCAGTTATCCCGGATCAAACGGATGACATCCTCCACCTGCTCGTCTTCTACACCGGTGAAGAGCGTCACATTCTCTTTGCGCAGAAATCCCCCAGCGGTTTTGAACGTGGTGACACCGTATCCGTTTGTAACCAGGGCCTCAACCAGCGGTAAGACATCGTCCTTGTTCACAACGCTGACGATGAATTTCATCAGGAGCCTCCCCAATCTACGCCCTACGAGGCCAGAGACAGACGCCTGTTGCGGGCATTATTCTGCACCTCCAACACCTCCTGGGTGATACTTTCCTGGCGGATGGCGTGGTATTGGAGTTGTAACTGCTCCACCCGCTCGTCCAGATTAGCGATGGCAGCGTCCATCGTCTGCAGGCGTGCCCCCTGTTCGCTGACCATTGACTCAATCAGTGCCAAGTAGACCTGCACGGCCAGGTGTTCCCATAGAAGGAAATCCTGGAGGGCCTGTGGTGGTGTGCCCAGGATTAAATCCTCCGGCACGAAGGACTGTCCGGTCTCCGACGATTCCCGGACGCTGCGCCAGACGGCGGCGAGATTCGGCGGCAGCAAGCGCACTTCGACCCGTTGGTAGCGGCCAAAGGAGACGAATTGATTGTAGATCAGGTAGAGCGTGTTAAAGGCCCTCGCCTCGTAGAAACGCTTGACCTTAGCCACAATGTCGCGCGCTTCGACGAAGGAGACCGCGTGGGTGAGCGGGAAATGCTGTGTGTAGAGCAACTCATAGCCTGCGCGGCGGAAGAAGCGCTCCCCATACTCTCCCAGAGCGATGACTTTGACCTCCCTCCCCCTCTCCCGTTCGCGCTCGATGAAGTCCAGCGCGTGAGCCACCAGGCCAACGTTGAACGTGCCGCACAGCCCTCGGTCGGAGGTCAATGCGATCAGCCCCACGCTCCTGTCGGCGTCGGAGGCGCTTCCCCCAAGATAATGCGTGCCTCGCGTCAGCAGTGTGGGGAAGGTTGTAGCCAAGGCAAGTTGTCGGTCTACAGCGCTGGCGTATTCCTGCGCCGATTGTAGCCGTGCCCGTGCCCGCCGCCAGCGGATGGCCGACATGGCCCGAATGGAGCGCAACAGATGGCGAATATCCTCCAGGCTCTGGAGACGGCGTTGAATCTCGCTGGCTACCTGCGCCATACCTGCTCCCTGAAACTCTCCAGCGCATGCCGCAGATCTGCCTCCAGGTGGGGATTCCAGTGACCGAGAGAGAACTCGGCCAGCAGGCCGGAGCATTGCTGTTGTAAGAACTTAAGCAGAAGGCTCTCGAAACGGCGCACTTGCTCGATCGGAACATCGTCCAGATAGCCCCGCCCGGCGGCGTAGATGACGGCCACCTGGTGTGCGACCGGCATCGGCTCATACTGGGGTTGTGTCAGGACTGCGCGCACTCGCTCACCGCGTGCCAACTGCTCGCGTGTTGCTTTGTCCAATTCGGTGCCGAAGCGGGCAAAGATCTGCAGTTCGAGGAACTGGGCAATGTCCAGTGCCAGGTGGCACGATACGGCGCGCATAGCAGCGTTCTGCGCCGCGCCGCCCACGCGGGAGACAGAGAGCCCCACGTCTATGGCCGGACGGATGCCCTCGTTGAAGAGTTGGGTGGTCAGGTAAATCTGTCCATCGGTGATCGAGATAAGGTTGGTGGGGATGTAGGCCGAGATATTGCCGGCCTGGGTCTCGACGATAGGCAGAGCGGTCATACTCCCCCCGCCATATGCCGGGGAGAGACGAGCGGAGCG
>QMOC01000410.1 GCA_003648085.1 Chloroflexota bacterium | reverse complement strand
GCCCACAGCGGGTCCCCACACCGTCCCCAAGCCCCCGATGATGGCGAAAAGCAGGATCTGCACCGACGGTCCCTCGCCGAAGACCAGCCTGGGATGGATATAGGTATAATACTGAGCGAAGAAAGTCCCTCCCAGACCGGTCATGAAGGCACTGACCACATTAGCCTGAGTCTTTATCTTCAGTGGGTCTACCCCCAGGGCGTCGGCAGCCCTCTCGTTTTCCCTCACGGCCACCAGGTAGTAGCCAAATCGCTGCCGGTCCAGCCAGGCGGTGTACAGGATGGACAGGGCTGCCATCACCAGGATGATGTAGTAGTAGCCGGTCTTGCCCTCAAACTGCATCAAAAGCGGCCTATGCCCCATCCAGGTCACCTCCAATCCTCTCGCTCCACCCAACCAGCGGATATTAGTTGTCAGGTAAACGGCCGCTTCGGCCAGGGCGATGGTTACCAGGGCGAAATAGCCTCCCTTAAGCCCGTAGCGGAAACAGGCATAGCCGACGAACCAGCCCAGCAGGGCCGCCGCCGCCCCGGCGATCCACATCCCCACCCAGGGGGTAAGCCCCAGTTTCAGGAACAGTATAGTGGAGACATAGGCACCCGCGCCCAGATAGAGACCGTTGCCCAGAGAATGCTGACCGGCGTAGCCGCCCAGGATGTTCCAGGCTGTAGAGAGGTAAGCGTAGAGCAGGACAAGGATAATGATGTGCAGGTAGTATTCGCCTTTGGGGGAGCGGCTGAGAGGCAGGGGCAGCAGCGCCAGAAAAAGGAACAACAGTGCGAAGCCGATGAAGCGGCGACCTTGTAACAGGTTCCTCATCATGCTTGCCTCCTCCCAAAAATGCCCTGAGGTCTGAAAAGAAGCACCAGTATAAAGATGGCGAAGGTCAGAACTCGGGATAGCGAACCGGGCAAAATAGCCGCGCCCATGGTCTCAGTCAGGCCGATAATCAAGCCACCTACCAGGGCCCCCAAGACGTTGCCCATGCCCCCCAGTATCACTACGATGAACGCGACGAGACCGAGGAAGGCTCCCACCAGAGGCGCGACGTAGTAGAAGGGGATCATCAAAGAGGCAGCCAGGCCCACACAGGCAGAGCCGATACCAAAGGCCACCAGGTAAGTACGCCGGACGTCAATGCCCACCAGCGTGGCTGCCTCGCGGTTTTGCGAGGCGGCACGGATAGCCCGGCCCATGTCGGTGTATCGCAGAAACCACCAGAGGATGGCTACCCCAAGGAGGGAGCCGACGAAGCCAAGCAGGTTAGATAGAGGTATCACGACGGGGCCGACGTTGAAAATCATCTTGTTGTAAGGGTTATCGAGGGACAGTGGAGTCGCTGTGAATAGCACCAGGGCCAGATTTTGTAACACCAACATCAAGCCCACGGTCAGGAGAATCTGATTCATAACCGGATCCTTCAGCACGGGCTGAATATTCACCCGAAAGATGCCCGCGCCGATGAGAAATAGCGCCGGCACGGTGACCAGAATCGTGAAGTATGGATCCAGGCCGGTCCTGGCGGCAAGAAAGTAAGCGATGTACATACCGACCATCAAAAACTCGCCGTGGGCAAAGTTGATGATCCCCATTACCCCCCAGATAAGGGTCAACCCAATGGCGATCAGAGCGAAGACGCCACCGAGCATGATCCCGCTAACGAACGCTTGGGCTAGGAGGGGAAAACTCAGAGTTATAGACATATCTACACCCCCTAAACCGGATAAGTCAGGGGGCTGAGGAGGTATCTTTTCAACAAACAGGGGAGTGGCAGATGAGAAACCAGGTTTTTCGGAAAAAACCTGGTTTCTCGCCCCGATTTTTTGAGAGGATACCCGAGGAGATTGCCTGCTTCGATCTGCTCAGCCCCACTGACAACACGACCGCCATAAGACCAAATATCACCAGGCCCTATGGCAGTTTGACCTCAGTCGCAGCGTAGTCTGGCGGCCAAACGGGCATCAGTTCGCCGTTTTGGACCTGCACGATGTACATACGGGCATTCGGGTTCTGGCCGTTCTCATCAAACTCCAGCACCTTCGCCGGCAGGATCATATGCGAACCATGCTCCAAATGCGTCTTGGCCAGAGCATCCCGGATGGCCTCTTTGTCCGTCGAACCTGCCCGTTCCAGCGCGTCGGCGACGACCCACCCGGCTACGTAGGAGTGAGCACTGTTACCCGTCAGATCCTCCCCGTATTTCTCATGGTAACGCTCGTTTACCTCACTCGGGGGACCAGGGGCGTGCTTGCTGAACTCCAGCACGGAGAACAATCCTTCCGCTGTAGCGCCCAGCCGATCAATGAAGCCGGACACAATGGTACCGCCGGCCGCGTCTACGAAGGGGATGTGGGTAAGGCCCTGCTTCTCTCGCTCCTTCGCGATCAAGACGGCATCATTCAGATACGTGCAGGTCAGCACCACGTCCGGATCAGCCGCTTTGACTTTCGATACTTGTGTGCTCAGATCGGCCGCACTGGCTGGATAGGCCACGTCAATGACCATCTCGTAGCCGGCCTCTTCCAGATACTTCTTCTGCCCGTCTGCCACGGACATCCCCCAGTCGGTGTCCTCGTGCAACAAGGCTACCTTTTCTATCTTGTACCCGGTCGCTTCCTCCAGATACTTCAGGAAGTCTACCTGGTCACGAGCGTACCAACTGGACTTGGGGCAAATGCGGAACACCCACTTGAAGCCCCGCTCCGTGATCTCGTCAGCGCAGGCGATGTCCACCAGGAAAGGAGTCTTCAGCCGCTCTGCTGCCTGGGTGGTAGGCTTGGTCACCGAGCTATTGTAGCAGCCCACGACCATCACCACCCCTTCTTGCTCGATCAGCCGCTCCACTTCGCTGACCCCGACGTCCGGCTTAGTTTGAGTGTCCCCATAGACTAACTCGATCTTAGCGCCACCTAGCGACTGAATGCCCCCTTGAGCGTTGACCTCGTCAATAGCAAAGGTCAGCGCCTGGCGCATCGCTTTGCCTGTCGCGGCCGAGTCACCTGACACCGGGTGCAATGCCCCGACCTTTATGGTGGTGACCTCCTCGGCTGGTTTCGGAGTAGGGGAGGCTTCCTTGGTGGGAGCGGCTGGCGCAGCGCAACTGACCGCCAGTGTTGCCACCGAGAAAGCAGCCAAGAGCACAAATAGAAAACGTCCTCTGTCTTTCATCTTCTTTACCTCCTGTTATTTTGCACAGTCGTCTGTTTCCGCTACACGGCTATGTCCAGTGGCAGGATCACCAGACATAGCCGTCCACCACGCGCAATATCACAGGCCAGTGCGCCTCACCTCCTTTCTCTGAAAACTCAAGT
>QMOC01000409.1 GCA_003648085.1 Chloroflexota bacterium | reverse complement strand
GTCGCGGTCAACCCGCCCCGTCTCCCCCGCCCAGCGGTAGAGGGTGGAGAGGGCCGCCAGTTTGCGGTTGACGGTGGCGGGTTTCATCTTCGCTGCCAGGTGGTCGCGCCAGTCGCGCACGTCGTACTCGGTGACGGCGTCCAGGGTGAAGGGCTCGCCGGTGTGGTCGGTGAACCAGGCGGCGAACTGGCGCAGGTCGGAGAGGTAGGCACGGACGGAGTGGGGGCTGCTGTGCTCATCTGCTACCGACCTCTTCCACCAACCGCTCCGCCCGCTGCCTCAGCACCTCAAACCGCCGCTTGAGCCGCTCCGCCGGCTCGTTCTGGATCTCCACGAAGAAGGGATCCGTTGGGCGTGGCGGCTGTATGTGGGAACCCGCCACCCGCAGCAGCGCCGTCCAGGGGTAGCCGTATCGCTTCAGCCCGACGATGGCAGCCTTGTCGAACGCGATGGGGTACGCTTCCCGGCTGAACAGGTCGGGTTGCTGCCCCAGTGCCAGTTCGATCAGCGCCGCATCCAGCAGCAGACGGGCGGCCCGGGCCGCCACAGCGTCGCGCCGGGCCTGCGCCAGCCGCTCCTGGGACTTCCTCAACGACGCCCATTCGGCCTCCACCAGTCGCTGCAGATCGCGCCTGGCCGCCTCGACGGTCTCCTCCGACCACGCCGCATCGGGCGGAGAGTTCTCCAGCGCCGCCCGCACGTCTGTCAGCCGATCCAGCCTGCGGAACCGACCATCGTCATCCATAGCGTAATAGGCTACGCGCGGCAGCGGCGTCTCGACCTCCAGCCGCAACAGGGGCCCGCTTGCGCCCTCGCCAGGCGCCGGCACCCGCGCCAGGAGCGACTCCAGCAAAGGGTTGCCGAAGGTGAGCAATTGCAGTGTGTTGGGGTGGGCGTCGAAGGTCGCCGGGTCGAAGGTGACGGCCACCTCCTGCCCCTCGTGCCTCAGCCAGAAACCGTTCTCGATGGTCTCGTGGGGTCGGAACAGCGCCTGCAGCGTCGGCGCGGTCGTCAGCACGGCGGCCAGTTCCGCCAGCGTCACCGGCGCTTCCAACGGCGTGGTGCCCTCCGCCTGCCTGGCCCACTCATCCAGGTTCAGACCGGCAGACACCTGATCCAGTTCAGCCTCGATACGCGATAGTTCCTCCCGCAGCGCCTGCTCACGCTCGGCCTCCGGCACCAGCGCCACGGTCTCGATCGTCCGCTCCACGTGGGCCAGGATGGGCTGGAGCGGCCCCACTACCTCCTGGAACCAGTTGATGCGGCGGGAGAGCGCCTGGTAGACCCGAGCCTCGACGGTGCCCTCGTAGAAGTAGTTGCGGATCCACACCTCGTCGTATCGCTGCCCGATACGGTCCACACGCCCGATGCGCTGCTCCACCCGCATCGGGTTCCAGGGCATGTCGTAGTTGATCAGCACGCCGCAGGTCTGCAGGTTGAGGCCCTCGCTGGCGGCCTCGGTGCAGAGGAGGACCTTCACCTGGCCCTCTCGGAAACCGTTTTTGATCTCCTCTTTGGTCACCGGCACCCACATCACCCCGTCCCACCGCTCGCCGCCGCGACCGCTGTAGCAGGCCACGTGTGTCCCGTAACTCTGCCGCAACTGCTCGCGCAGAAAGTCCATCGTGTCGGTGTACTGGGTGAAGACAAGGACCGTGTCCCGGTGGCGGAAGAGATCGCGCAGGTCCTGCAGCAGCCGCTCGACCTTGGAATCGTAGCCGCCCAGCATAGACAGCGCGTGGACGAAGTCCTCGACGTAGGCGATCTCATCGCGGAAGAGTTCCCGATCCGCCAGGTGCCACTCGTCCGCGTCCAGGCTCAGTTCCGCCTGCTCCAGGTCCTCCTCCAGCCCCAGCCCGGCCTGCCCGCGCAGGAAGGCCAGCCGCCGCTCCAGACTCCGTTGCACGGCATAGAAACTGCTGGTCAAGCGCCGGCGGTAGACGGCCATAACGAAGCCCAGCCCCTTGCGCTCTCCCTCGTACTTGCGGTAGAAGCGGGTGATGTACTCCTCGATGCGGTCGTAGAGCGCCTGCTCCTCGTCGCGCATCGGGATCCACACCAGACGCGGGTCGCGGGTGGGCACCCTATCCCGCAGCAGGCCGCGCCGGACGTACTCCCGTAGCAGTTCGCGGGTGTTGCGGAAGACCAGCCGGTGCAGCGGGGTATGCCGCCTGACCAGGCCGACGGCCACCGATCTCGCCCTGGGCGGAAGAGAGCGAAATGTGCGGGCGGGGTCGCTGTCGTCCAACAGCCGGCGCACCCGCTCCCAGTCCACCGGCCCTAACTCTCGCACCGCCGTGACCTCGAATTCGGGAGCCAGCCATCCATCACCCAGCGCCAGTTCCGCGCGCAGGAGACGGAAGATGAAGGACCAATCGGCCTCCGCCGAGGGCTTGCGCAGTTCCTCGTAGAAGCGGAGGAAGGCACGCCCGTCGGCCCCCCACTCGCCGCTCAGCCCCAGCAGGCTCAAGAGGTCCCATACTTCGATGGGGTGGACCTGCATCGGGGTGGCGGTCATCAGGATGATGCCCCTGGTGCGCGTCTGGAGCCGGTTGAGCAGTTCGAGCAGCCGGTTGGGGCGGTAGCGGTTCAGGTCGAGGAAGTCCCGCCGCCGGGCGTGGTGGGCCTCGTCCACGATCACCAGGTCCCACGGGCGGGCCTCCAGGAGGGTCTGCCGTCGTTCGCGGCGCTTGACCAACTGGCTGGAGACCAGCGCCAGGTCCACGCCGTCCCACGGGTTGGGCGTGGTCGGTGCGTGTTCTTCGCCCCGAATGTCCTGGAAGGCCGCGCCGTCGTAGATGGGGACGTTGAGGGCGAACTTCTCGTACAGTTCCTCCTGCCACTGGCGGAGCACCGACTTGGGGGCCAAAATGAGCGCCCGGCGCACGAGGCCGCGCAGCCACAGTTCGCGCAGCACCAGCCCCGCCTCGATGGTCTTGCCCAGGCCGACCTCGTCGGCTAGGAGATAGCGGGCGGGGAAGGTCTCGATCACCCGGCGGACCACCACCTGCTGGTGGGGCCAAGGGGTGATGGCGCAGGTGGCCGTCCCCAGCCCCGACGCACCGGCCAAGTAGGGCGCGTCGCGCAGGAACTGGCAGAGGGTTCGCTCCCGCTGCGGAGCCGGGGCGAGCACCATCCGCACGACGCGCTCACGCACCGGCTTCGGCGCGTGCTCCAGGGGGTCGCGGGTGGGGGCACGGGCCGGGGCGTAGCGCAAGAGTCTCCGGCGAGCCGCCTCGGGAATGGGGAGTGAGACCCAATCCGGCTCGCGTTGCGTCCACAGCCGCTCGAAGCGGCCCACCGCCTCGGCC
>QMOC01000408.1 GCA_003648085.1 Chloroflexota bacterium | reverse complement strand
GTGTCCAGGAAGATCAACAACTCCATGATGTTGTAGTTGACCGGGGACGAGGTGGTCTGGATCAGAAAGACGTCCTGACCGCGTATGCTCTCGTGCAGGCGCACAAAGATGTTCTCGTTGGGGAACTGAATGATGTCGCGCCCCGAAAGCGGTACGCCGAGATACTGGCTGATCTCCTCAGCAAGTGCAGGGCAACCTGTGCCGCTGAACAGTTTGATGGTACCGTGCATACTCTCTCCGCTCTCACTCATTGGCCTCAAACTCCGACTGTAGAATGCTCATGATATACTGATCGTGGTAGGCCCCCTCCTTGAACACCGCCTCACGAAGTACTCCCTCCCGCCGGAATCCGGCTTTTTCGTAGCAGCGGATGCCCCGGGCATTATCCGCATCCACCCGCAGGAAGACGCGGTGCAGATTCATCTCCCGGAAAGCCAGGCCCAGCAACGTGCGGATGGCGTCGGTGCCATACCCCTGGTTCCAATACGATCTCTCGCCGATGGCGATGCCCAATTCGGCGTTGCGGTTCCTCCAATCAATGCGGTGCAGGCCGACGTTGCCAATATGCACTCCCTCGGCCGTCTCGATGGCCAGCACCACGTCCTCCCGCCGCTCCAGCCGCTCCAGCAGGTTCTCGAACCAGCGTTCCTCCTGCGCCAGAGAGAACGGCAGGTAGAGCGCCAGATAGCGGCGCACTTCGGGGTCGGCGAACCACTCCACGTAGCGCGGCAAGTCGTCTCGTTCAATCGGCCGCAGCCGGACTTTCTCTCCCACGATCATATCTCTCCTCCCAGATGACGGTAGGTTGGATTTGCTATCCGCCCTATGGCGGTTAGCAAAACCGCCCTACCAGGTGACAGGTATCGTTTAGCAACACAATGCGCGGTCGCACCGGATTCACCTCGACGATGCTCAGCGACCCGTTGGCGAAGCGGAAGGGAGAAAATCGAGTCGGCAGCCCGATCAGGTGATTGAGGTAGGCACCCAGGGTGCCCCCGTGGGCCACCACGCCGACCGTTCCCTCCGCGTGCTGCGCAAGGATGTCGTCGAAGGCCGCCACTACCCGCGCCCGAAACACTGCGTCCTCCTCTTCGCCGGGAATCTCGAGACTCCACGGATCCTCAGCCCAGCGCCGCGCCACTTCCGGGTACTGCTCCGTGACCTGTTCCCACGTCAGCCCTGTGAAGTCACCCGCGTCGTGTTCCTTGAGTCGCTCGTCGGGCACCACCGGCACGCCCAGCGCCTCCCCGATGATCTCCGCCGTCTCCTGTGCTCGCCGCAATGGGCTGGCGTAGAGCACGGCGATTTCCTCGCCCCGCAGTCGGTCTGCCAGACGGCGGGCCTGCTCCCGCCCCACCCCGTCCAGTGGCGGGTCGGCCTGGCCCTGGATGCGCTTGGCGGCGTTCCAGGTAGAGCGGCCATGGCGGATGAGGATGAGACGTGTCATTTCTTCAAATGGGACGCAGATGGACGCAGTTAACCGCCCAACCATCATAGTCGGATAGCAAATCCGACCTACTCTCCGATAATCAGCACTTCTGCCGTCCGGTGTGTGCTCAACACGTACTGGTAGCCATCCAGCCTGTGTACCCGAACGCGCCGCTTCACCTGCCCAACCATGTCCTCCAGATCGGCAATAGATGGGATGCCATCGGCACGATACGAGATTACGAGTATGGCATCACGGAACCGCTCCAGCAATCGAGCAAATGCGTCGCGAATCGCCGCCGGGTCTACCCAGGGGTTGTATACTGGCCTCAGTCGCCGATGCTTGCTGTGGTAATCCACCAATGCGGGCCATTCATCGTACCGTGCCAGTCCTTCCAGGAAATGATAGAAATGGTAGTAATCTACCCCGACGCCCCGCCGAGAGATGTACGGAGGGTCAATATAGACCAGGTCGTAATCACCCTCCACGTCCCAAACGTCCTCGTTGAGCGCCCTGTTAGCCCGGCCATTGTCAACCACCAGCGCATTGGCCTCGTCTACGAAAGCCCGAAAGTGCACTTCGAATGGTGTGTCCCAGGTCGTCTTGTTGCCAAACGAGCGTTCGACGTCCGCAAAACGGAGGTACAAATTTTTCCGGTGGAACAGGTTGAACGGTCGCTTGACCAGGCAGGCTTGAAACAGCGCATAGTAGGCCAGTGCACGCTTGTATGGATCGGACAACGCAGCGATATTCTGCACAACGATGTCCAACCATCGGTTCTCCTCATCGGTGTAATAGATGTCCCTGAAGGTATCCACGATAAAAGTGCGGTACTCTCGCCCAGGCTGATGAGTCAGCAAGCCCTCCACGTCCTTGGCGGTCAGGCACGTAGCATTGTTCTCGATCAGTGCCAGGCCCACGAGGTAGTTGAAGCGTAGAATATCGTTGTAAGTGACCTGCTTGCCCTTTTGCTTGAGCCAGTAGCCAACGACCCCCGTGCCACCAAAGGCATCCAACACTGTATCGAACGGAAGTCCCCGAATATGCTCCCAAATCCACCGCACTAATTTGGCTTTGCTGCCCTGATAGCGGGTGCTGGGGATGAACTCCGTATCTATTTCCGGTAAATCAAGTACTAACTGTCTCATCCGTCTCTTCTAGGCGGGCGAGGAGGTCCAGACGATTGCGATAATGCAGATACTCTCGCAAATTGCGGAATGGAGGCGCGGAGAGTTCCGCGGCACGCGCCATATCCCGGTTCAGGTATTGCTGCCAATACTCGTTGAAGATTGCTTCTCCCTCCTCTCCCAGATGTGCGAACGGCCCCCTGCCCCCTCGCAACGCTGCCAAGTCAGTGACAGAACCAATGTTGCGCGTATTCCCACTGCCGGGACGATCACTTGCCACGCGCCATTTCTCCTGGAGGAAGATTTCGATATCACGGATGGGCGGCATGATGTCATCAAGCCGCTCCAAAGGATAAACACCGCCGGCTTGACCTTTGACCTGGGTGTAGATGATAAGGACCACGTAATGCTGGCGGTAACTGCCGTATGGGAAGGTCACGTTCTTGGTGCTATCGCGATGACGGAAATAGCCCGTGAAAGCTCCCAACGTGAAGCCTGATACCCGTGTGGGAGTACCCCCATCTCGCGGCAGCAGGCGATATGTGGTCTTGAGATCAAGTGCATATCGCTCATCAGCACGCACGATGCTCAAATCGGGATAGAAGTTCTGGTATTTGGCAGGAACGACCTCGTACTCTCGCTGTTCCCAAAAGCCTGAGATTGGCGGAAGCAACATCAACTCAAGCGCCTTGGAGATCACCTTCGTATCAGCAGTCAACGAGTACACGCGGCGGGCCGTATCCACGAAGCCGCGCAATGTCC
>QMOC01000407.1 GCA_003648085.1 Chloroflexota bacterium | reverse complement strand
GATCTCGTAGCCTTTCAACATGAGGAAAGTCTCCATCGCAGCGTGCCCGATACGCTTGTTGCCGTCCACGAACGGATGGTTCCCTGATGAGCGAGAACCCCAGCGCGGCAGCTTTCTCCACTGACCGTGGGATAAGGATCCTGACCCCCGAAGGTCATGCGAGGTTGAGCCAGCGCGGACTCCAGTGCGTTGGGGTCGCGGAGACCTGTCATGCCTCTCGAGAGTTCCATCACACGACAGTACAGGTCGAGCACTTCGTTGAGGGTGTTGAGACAATATCAGATCTAGACTGATACTGTCTCCTTAGTGGTGTGCAGATTTGACATCGTACGGTGGCGTGGTATAATAAATTTGTCTTTTTCGGGAACCCGGAGGGAAGATGAAACTGACCGGCCGGCAGAGGGCATTCCTGAGTCAGTTCCTGGACCTGTACCGTGAGGCCCGGGAACCGTTGCATTACACCACCGTTGCGGAGCATCTGGGTGTGAGCAAGATCACCGCCTACGATATGTTGCGACTGCTGGAGGAACGGGGCTTGGTGGAGTGCGAATATGTCCTGCGGGGAAAAGGACGAGGAGCAGGTCGTTCGAGCATCGTCTTCCGCCCCACTCCCAAGGCCCATGCCCTGTTCGCAGAACTGGCCGGCGAGGCGGCGGACCTGGAGCAGTGGGAAGCGGCCAAGGCGCGGATCCTGAAGGCTCTGGAGGCGGGGAAGGGAGGGGATTACCAGGACCTGCTGAAGGAGATCCTGGATCGCCTGCCGGAGCGCCAGTCGCCGCTCTTGTACGCGGCGGAGATGGTCACCGCCGTCATCCTCAGCCTGCAGCAGTTGCGGGAAGATGCCTCGGCATCTGGCTTGAGCGAGAGGTTGCGCTCCCTGGGGCTCCCGGAGGAGGTCGGTTTGAGTGCCCTGGGAGGGCTGGCCGTGGGCCTTTCCTTTGCCGAGCGGGCCAATCGGCGGCTGATCAACCTTCTGCTTTCCCACGTGGGCCGCTATCAGGAACTCATCTCCCGCCTGAGCGCCGAAAACCTGCGGCGGCTGGCCGACTTCACCGGAGAGGTGATGCGGATCCTTGGGGCGTGATCTTTTCTTTTTTGCCCAATTTTTTCGTTTTTCTTGTCTCTATCAGATTTTTCAACAGGAGGTCTCATGTCGAAAACGGCGCTGGTCACCGATAGCACCGCTTACCTGCCACCGGAGCGGGTCCGGCAGTACGGCGTGTACGTCGTCCCTCTCTACCTCCACTTCGGCGAGAAGACGTATCGAGACGGGGTGGACCTGGATGCAGACACCTTCTATCGGCTCTTGAAGTCGGCCCCCAGGCTGCCCACCACGTCGCAGCCCTCAACGGGCGATTTCCTGCAACTGTATCGCCATCTAAGCCTGGAGGCCGATGCGATCATCTCCATCCACATCTCGTCCGGCATCAGCGGGACGGTGGCCTCGGCCCTGGCCGCCCGGCAGGTCCTTCTCGGCGAAATGCAGAGCCCACCCCAGATCTACGTGGTGGATTCACGCATCACCTCCTGCGGATTGGCGCTCTTGGTCTCTGCCGCCTCTCGCGCCATCGCCGGGGGGAAGCCTGCCGTTGAGGTCGTCCGAGAGGTCGAGGATCTCGCCTCGCGCCTGTTCACCGTCTTTGTTGTGGACACGCTGGAGTACCTGCACAAGGGCGGGCGCATCGGCGGCGCGGCGGCTCTGGTGGGGTCGGTTCTCCAGGTCAAGCCGCTCCTCTACTTCCGGGACGGGCGGATCGACGTCCTGGAAAAAGCGCGTACCGCCAAGCGGGCAAAGCGGCGCATGCTGGAGATCGTGGCGGAGCGGGCGGACGGGCGGCCGATCCACGCCGCCATCGTCCACGCCCAGGCCCCCGAGGAGGCGGAGCGCATTCGCCGGTATCTGGCCGACCACTTCGACTGCCGGGAACTGTTCAGCGTCGAGTTCAGCCCGGCCATCGCCACCCACGTGGGACCGGGGACGGTAGGGGTAGCGTTCTACAGCGTAGAGGGAGGTGAAGCATAGGCAATGAGCCGAGCCGCAGGAGAATCCCGGGGCGAGGTGACGGTGTCCGTCGTCGTCCCGGCGTACAACGAGGAGAAGTACCTGGGCCGTTGTCTTGCAGCCCTGGCGCGTCAAACCTATCCGGCCTGCCTGTTCGAGGTCATCGTGGTGGACAACGGCTCGACCGACGGGACGGCGGAGATCGCCCGCCGGTACGGGGCGCGGGTGGTGTTCGAGCCGCGCAAGGGGGTGGCGCGCGCCCGCCAGGCCGGCTTCGAGGCGGCACGGGGGGAGGTCATCGCCTCCACCGACGCGGACACCGTCGTGCCTCCCTTCTGGGTGAGCCGCATCGCCGCCCATTTCCGGGCCGATCCGGTCCTGGGGGCGGTCTACGGTCCGGTGTACTGGCCCGACGGTCGGCCGATCGAGCAGTTCTGGCTGCGGTACCCGGTCACCTGGGTCCTGTGGGTCAGCAATCGGGTCCGGCGCAGCCTTTGGTGGGGCAGCAACTTCGCCGTGAGACGGGATGTCTTCTGGAAGGCCGGCGGTTTCCCGGTGGACTGGCACTCCGGCGAGGACACGGATCTGTCGCTGCGGGTGAGCCGGATCGCGCCGGTCCGCTTCGATCCCGACCTCGCCGTCCACGCCTCTCCCCGCCGTGTCCGTGAGGGGTGGCATCGCGTGGTCGTGCGCTCGACGGTCAACGCGATGAGCCGTTTTCTGCTGCGACGCCCGCCGCCGCTGCCGATGACGGACATCCGATGAGGCATCAGAAACGGAGGTGGCAGCGATGAAACTGGAAGACGTCGTTCACACGATCGCGTCTACCGGGCAGGCCGGAACGTTCGCCCACGTCACCGCCGCTGCGCTGCGCTACCGGCCGGTCCGACGTATGCTGGTGGGCTACGTGGACCGGCGGATCAGCCAACGTCTGGAAGAGGCTCGCCACATCAACGAGCGTCGCCCTCCCCGTGTCACCCGGGACAAGGCATACATCATCCGGGCGCTGGTCCACTCCATCGATCGCGCGCTGGCCCGCGGCCACGTCTCCGAGGCCGTCGTGCGGGGGCTCCTGCGCGGCCTGGTCGTGAACGGTTTCCTGCGCGAGGAGCGCAGGGACGCGCTGGAGCGCTTCTGCCGCGAACACGGTGGGTATGGCCCTCCGGGTTTCCTGACCATCTCACCCGGCAAACTGTGCAATCTGCGCTGCAAGGGGTGCTACGCCAGTTCCGGCAACAACAGCGAGAAACTGGACTGGGAGGTCTTCGACCGCATCATCACCGAGGCCAAGACGCTGTGGGGTTCGGGTTTCATCGT
>QMOC01000406.1 GCA_003648085.1 Chloroflexota bacterium | reverse complement strand
TCCTTGCGCAGGTTCTGCACGCGGCGGACGACCTCGCGGGCCAACCCCTCGGTGAGCAAATCCGGGGTGAGGACGGTGTCCACGGCAACGGTCACGCCCCGCTCCGAAGCCACCGCCAGCCCCTCGAGGGCCTCCTCGCGCACCAGGACCTCCTCGGGGGCCAGTTCCACCTCTTCTCCCTCCACCTCCAGCCGCAATGGGAGCCCTGTCCGCAGTCGCCGCACCGCCGCCACCGGGTCCAGCGCCGCCAGCGCCGCACGCACCGCCGGGAACCGCCTCCCAAAGCGCGGCCCAAGCACTTTATTGTCCGGCAGAAGACGGTAGGACACCAGATCGGCCACGTCCTCTACGAACTCAACCCGCTTGACGTTCAGTTCGTCCCGCACCAGAGCCACTAGTTCGTCGTCCAACTCGCCGACGCCGGGCTCCAGGTGGACCAACGCACGGGCCAAAGGCTGGCGCAGTTTGATGCCTCGGCTATTGCGGGCGGAACGGCCCAGGGCGACCACCTGCCGGGCCAGCGCCATCCGCGCCAAAAGGTCTTCATCCACGGCGGCCTCATCGGCGACGGGCCACTCGGTGTGATGGACGCTTTCGGGCGCGGCCTCGTCCACTGAGCGAACGAGGTTCTGATACATCACCTCGGTCACAAAGGGAGTGAAAGGAGCCAGGAGACGGCAGAGGGTCGTCAGGACATGATAGAGTGTTGCGTAGGCCGCGTTCTTGTCCGCGTCCTGCTCACTCTTCCAGAACCGCCGTCGGCTACGGCGCACGTACCAATTAGTCAGATCATCCAGGAAGGACTCCACCGCCATCGTCGCACCGTAGGCGTCGTAGTTGTCCAGGCAATCGGTAGCCCGGGCGACTACCTGGTCCAAGCGGGCCAGGATCCACCGATCCAGCGCGGTTTGGGCTTTGAGCTTTGGGCTTTGGGCTTTGGGCTCCCAGCGGTCAATGTTGGCGTAGGTCACGAAGAACGAGTAGACGTTCCATAATGGGAGCAGGAACTGCCGCCGCACCTCATCCGCCCTGCCGTAGCCGAAGAGGAGGTTCTTCTCCGGCTTCTGACGGCAGTAGAGCCAACGCATCACGTCCACTCCCATCCGGTCGGCGGCCTCGTTGAACTCGATGGCGTTCCCCCATGATTTGTGCATCTCCCGCCCGTCCTCGGCCAGAAGTGTGGCATAGGCGAAGCAGGCTTTGAACGGTGGCGTCCCGTCCAATACCGTGGCCATCGTCAGCAGGCTATAGAACCAGTTGCGGAACTGGCCGGGGAAGGACTCGCTGATCCAGTCGGCCGGGTACCACTGCCGCCAGTAATCCTGATTAGTTCGGTACTGGAGGGTGCTGAAACTGACGATGCCGGCGTCGAGCCAGGGATTGCCCACATCAGGAATACGGCTCACCTCCGCGCCGCACTTGGGGCAAGCGATGCGCACCGCGTCCACCCAAGGACGATGGGGGGTATGTCCTTCGAATTCCTCCCATCCGGACACGGCCCGCGCCTTCAGTTCGTGCTCGTCGCCGACGACCTCGAAGTGACCGCAGTTCCGGCACTCCCAGATGGGCAGCGCCAGCCCCCAGTAGCGCTTCTTGCTGATCATCCAGTCGTGCATATTGCGCAGCCAGTCCAACTCACGCTCCAGCCCGAAGGACGGAATCCAGCGGATCTGCCTCGTCACGTCCATTATCTGGTAGCGGAGTTCGTCCATCGAGATGAACCACTCATCCACCAGGCGGAAGACCAGTTCGGTGCCGCAGCGCCAGCAGACAGGGTAGCGGTGGGTGTAGTCCTCGACCTTGTAGAGAAGCCCCTTCTCCCGCAAGTTCTCGAAGACCCGCTCGGCGCTCTCGGAGACGTGGACGCCGGTGAAGGGGCCGAACCCCTCCAGGAAGACGCCCTCCTCGTCCAGCGGGGCGATGGCGGGTAGGCCGTATTCCTTGCTCAGCGCGAAGTCCTCCGCGCCGCAACCCGGGGCGATGTGGACGATGCCGGTGCCCTCCGCCTCCCCCACCTCGTCCCACAGGATCACCCGATGGGCCTGCGGTCCGCCGGCTGCCCGCTGGGCCGGCAGTTCGTCGAAGGGGCCGTCGTAGGTCCAGCCCTCCAGCGCCGTCCCTTGCATCTCCTCCAGCACTTCGTAGTCACCATCTAGGATGGGGAGGGTACCTTTGGAGAGATAAAAGGTCTCGTCCCCCTGGCGGACCTTCACGTAGGTCAGTTCCGGCCCCACCGCCGCAGCCACGTTGCTGGTCAGCGTCCAGGGCGTGGTGGTCCAGACCAGCAGGCTCTCCCCCGGGCGTCCGCGCAGCGGGAAGCGCAGTGTGACGCTGGGGTGGGTCAGTTCCCGGTAGCCCTCGGTGACGATCTCGTGTTGGCTGATGCCGGTGGCGCACCTTGGGCACCAGGGCATCACGTCGGTGCCTTTATAGAGCCATCCCCGCTCCCAGCAGCGTTTAAGGAAAGTCCAGATCATATAGTTGTTCTCGTTGGAGAAGGTGAAGTAGGAGCCGCCCAGTTCGGGCAGGCCCAGCCGGGCGACGATTCCCTCAACCGTATCGGTCACCGGACCGCGTGGCCCCTGGACGGTGATGATCTCCTCTGGGTCTCGCGCCAGCCGATCGGCCAGGTCACGCAGGGAATCCGGATCGTTCCAGTCCATCCAATAGCCCAGGCGGATAGATTGCTCGGTCTGGATGGCAGCGTACCTGAGCACGCGCTCCTTGCACCTGCGCACGAAGCGGGCGATGCCATACTCCTCGATATCCCGCTTGGAGCGGAAACCCAGTTCCTTCTCCACCTCGACCTCGACCCAGAGGCCCTGGCAGTCAAAGCCGTTCTGGTAACGGATGTGATGGCCTTTCATCGCCCAGAAGCGATGGTAGAGGTCCTTGTAAGTGCGCCCCCAACCATGATGGACGCCCATAGGGTTGTTGGCCGTGATCGGGCCGTCTATGAAGGACCAGCGGGGGCCATCCTTCCGCAACTCGAGCAGTTTCTGAAAGGCCTGGGTTCTCTCCCAGAGAGCCAGAGTCTCGTACTCCTGAGCGATAAAGTCAACCGAAGTGGGAACTGGTTTGAACATCATCTCCTCCTGACCGATCTATTTTGACGTTGACAAAAACTCGTCTCTCCGCTACAATGGGTCTGTATCCCTGAGCGGGAGGTAAACTATGCGCGTGCGAACAAGAGCGATCCGAGAGGGCCGAGCCCTCTACCTGCTGGAAGACATAACTCTCCCGGAAGGCCAGCCACTCATCGTCACCATCGAAACGCCCGTCGTGGACAAGGACGGCAGCGTTTTGGACGAGGACGGCATCCC
>QMOC01000405.1 GCA_003648085.1 Chloroflexota bacterium | reverse complement strand
TAGTCCATCACCCAGCCCATGCGGTAGGCATTGTAGGTGCAGCCAGCGCCCAGCCCCGGTGTCGGGGTGATCTCGATGACCTCGGGCGGGACAGTCACCTCAACCTCCTCAACCTCAGTCACCACTTCGGGCGGTGATGTGACCACCACGGTCTTAACGACCTCCTTCGGCGCGCAGGCCGAAAGCAACAGGCTGCCCACCACTACAGCGGCGGCAAGAACGTGCCATTTCTTAGCAAGCATTTTTCTCCTCCTTAAGAGTTAGAGATTGGGATAGACTTTGTCACACATTGTTTACATAGACTATGCACTTCTCTCTCCCCGATGCATCACCTCCTTTCGTCGGTACATTGCAATCAGTAAATTGACAGGACCTACGCAGTTTCATAGATTCTCACCACGGAGGCACAGAGAGCACAGAGTTCCGCGGAGTTTCTCGCCTTTCTCGGTGTTTCTCCGTGTCCTCCGTGTCTCTGTGGTTGACCTCTGGCCGCAAGTGCGTAACCCCTGTAAATTGATAGATCGAGGTGCTGCTACTCTTACCAATTCACCAGTCTACTGGCCTTTAACCAGGTGACAGGCACAGAAGTGCCCCTCTTGCACCTCAATGAACTCCGGCTCCACCTCAAAGCAGGTGTCTATAGCCACCGGGCAGCGGGTGTTAAAATTGCAACCCTCAGGCGGGTTAGCCGGGCTTGGTATCTCCCCCTTGAGGATAATGCGCTGACGCTTCTCCTCAACCACCGGGTCTGGTACCGGCACCGCCGACATCAGCGCCTGGGTGTAGGGATGGAGTGGGTTCAAGTAGATCTCATTCCGGTCGGCCAACTCCACGATCTTGCCCAAATACATCACCGCCATGCGGTCGCTAATGTGACGCACCATACTCAGGTCATGGGCGATGAACAGATAGGTCAGACCCAATCGGTCCTGCAGGTCCTCCAGCAGGTTGACCACCTGGGCCTGGATGGATACGTCCAGTGAGGAGATGGGCTCGTCGCAGATGATGAGGTCAGGGTTGAGGGCCAAGGCACGAGCGATGCCGATGCGCTGCCGCTGCCCGCCGGAGAACTCGTGCGGGTAACGGTTGACGAAATAGGGATTGAGCCCCACCAGCCGCAGGAGTTCCTGTACCCGCTCCCGCTTCTCCTTCCCGTGGGCAACCCCGTGCACCTCCAGCGGCTCGGCAATAATATTACCGACCGTCATACGAGGGTTGAGGGAAGCGTAAGGGTCCTGGAAGATCATCTGCATCCTTCGCCGCATGCGTCGCATCTCGTCCCTCCGCAGCGCAGCCAGGTCTACCCCGTCGAAGATGACCTGTCCGTCCGTCGGTTCGTACAGCCGGAGCATCGTCCGGCCCACGGTGGTTTTGCCACAGCCGGTCTCCCCGACCAACCCCAACGTCTCTCCTTTGTAAATATCGAAACTGACATCATCCACTGCTTTGATATCGCCGATGTGATGCTGGATGATGATCCCCCGGGTAATGGGGAAATACTTCTTAAGGTGATGGACCTGAACCAAGGGTTCACTCTCAGCGGTCATTATGCTCTCTCCCCTGCGACGTCTTCCCACCGCCAGCAGGCCACAGTGTGATCCTCCCCATCCGTCTCCTCTAGCGGCGGCATTTCTTCTAAACACTGGTCTACCGCGTAAGTACATCGGGCAGCGAAGGGGCAGCCCGGTGGCAGGTCAATCAGATCGGGTGGCAGACCCGGGATGGAGATCAGTTTAGTGCCCGGTGCTTCGTCCAGCCGGGGCAGCGACCCCAGCAACCCCATCGTGTAGGGGTGGCGCGGTCGCCCGTAGATGTCCTTCACGTTGCCGCGCTCGACGATGTAGCCAGCGTACATAACGTTGACCTTCTTTGCCAGTCCGGCCACGATTCCCAGGTCGTGAGTGATCCACATCACCGCCATCCCCAGTTTCTCCTGAAGCCGCTTCACCAAGTCCACGATCTGGGCCTGGATGGTGACGTCCAGGGCAGTGGTTGGCTCGTCGGCGATAAGGAGTTTAGGGTTGCAGGAGAGGGCCATAGCAATCATCGCCCGCTGCCGCATGCCGCCGGAGAATTGGTGGGGATAGTCATTCAGCCGTTCACGGGCCTCCGGAATGCCGACCATCGCCAGCAGTTCCCCGGCTCGTTCCCGCGCCTGTGCCTCGTCCATCCCCTGGTGAAGTTTGAGCGCCTCCATAATCTGGAAGCCGACGGTGTACACCGGGTTGAGAGAGGTCATTGGGTCCTGAAAGACCATGGCGATCTCTGCCCCACGCACGCGGTGCATATCCGCTTCGCTCACCTTTAACAGGTCACGCCCGTCGAACCAGACCTCCCCCTCTTCGATTCTGCCCGGGGGACTGGGGATGAGGCGCATAATTGAGAGGGCGTGGACGCTCTTGCCGCAACCGCTCTCGCCGACGACTCCTAGCGTATCCCCCTCCTGCATGGTGTAGGAGATCCCATTGACGGCATGTACTACCCCGTCCTCAGTGTAGAAACGGGTAGTAAGGCCTCTTATATCAAGCAAGATGTTAGAAGATCGGTTTCGTTGCTGGTCAGACATAACACCCCTTTGGGAAAGTACAATAACTTAGTGCAGAACCTGCGCCACATTATACCCAATTATTGTAAAAGTGCAACCTAAAAAACACCACATCTCTACGTCATCAGACCCTGCCCGCGCAGGACATCTAAAACGCCAACTGCAGTAGAAAGGCGTACTGATCAAGAAAGCGCACGGAGGAAGAATCCCCTCTCCATTCCACCCACCCGCTCTCAGGCCATGTCCATGAAGCAACCTGCGCAGAGAGAAACGCGTCCACTCTGGATAGTTGCGCCATCACTGCCAAATAGCCTCTGGAGAATCTGAGTGCCATCAGTCTCCACATCGTTGGTCGCTCTACAAGCGCACGGATGCGTTCCCACACACGCGGCGAAGGGTAAGCCCCGGCTACCCTTTCCCGCAGTGCCCAATGGATCAAACTGTCCAGTTCGTCCGCAGAACGTCTATCCAATCCACTCCTACGTGAAGTCATACGCCACCTCGGGCACCAACCTGCGCTCCCGCTCCAAAACGGCTTTTCTCAGGCTCTCACGGGCATAGTGAAGACGCGACTTGACCGTCCCTTCTGGAACATCTATCACGTAGGCGATCTCTTTCAGACTCAATCCCTCCAAGTAATACAGGACCACAACCACCCGCTGATTCAGCGGCAGGGCCTCGATAGCACGTTGTAAGATGTGTTGGCGCTCCGCTTCCTCCACCCAACACTCGGGCTGCTCATATGTCGGAACGAGCAAATGCTCCAGAAGGCCCTCGAT
>QMOC01000404.1 GCA_003648085.1 Chloroflexota bacterium | reverse complement strand
GTGTTGAGAAAAGGATTGGTGACGATGGGCTTCAAGCCCAGTTTGGCCGCTGCTTCCTTAGCACGGGGGTGAAGTTGGTCGAAGTTATTGTTCAGCCGGGCCAGCGCACCGACCATATAGGACTCGCGGTTATGATGGGTCCACTTGGCCGTGGAGAAGGGCACACACTCCTCGTTGGTCACCTTCTTGTAGTCCTCGATGGGATAGGAGAAGCCATCGGAGGTGACAATGGTGCCGCCAATGAAAGCATACTCATCGTCTTTATGGAGTGAGACGTACTCGGTCTCGCGCTCAAACTCCGGCCAGGGGAGGGTGGCGAACAGCGCCACCGTCTCGTCCATATCGGCGCGGGCGTCCACGAGCCGGGCGCGCATCTGGCGCAGTTCGGCCTCGGTGGGCAGGTGGGTGAAGCCGCCGACCGTCATCGCGATTGGATGGGTGTGGCGGCCCCCGACCATCGCACAAAGGTCGCCGGAAAGTTTCTTGATGCGCAGCGCCCGCAGCACCACATCACGGTGCGTCTCCACCAACGGGATGACGGAGCCAACGCCAAAGAAATCCGGCGCGACCAGCATGTAAGTATGCAGAACGTGACTGTCTATGATCTCGCCGTGTAAATTAAGTTTGCGGAGAAACACTGTCTGCTCCGAAGGTTCGATCCCCAGCGCCTTTTCGGTGGCACAGAGGCTGGTCGTGGCATGACCTACCGCACAGATGCCGCAGATGCGGGAGGTGATGTGACTGGCCTCGGTATAAAGACGGCCGCGCAGCATCCCCTCGAAAAAGCGCGGGGCTTCAACGACCTCGAAGCGACATTCCTTTAGTTCGCCGCTCTGCACATCCACGACGATGTTGCCGTGCCCCTCGACACGGGTCACGTGGTGTACGTCAATCTTCAGTGTGGTCATACTCTGTATCCTTTCCCAAGTTTATCTCGCTCACAGAGTTTCATAACTTCAAGCCGACCAAAATCCAATCTTCCGGCGTAGGGCGCGATCCCTCCTCACACTCACATTGTCTCACAGCCCTCACTCCCGCCCCTGCATCTGATAAGCATTGAACATCGTGAAGCGGGCCAGGATATCCTCCACCGTCAGGCCGGCCTCGGCCAGCACGTCCTTCATCGCATTCTCGTTAGGATTGGGGATCAGCCCCCGGCAACCTTCACAGCCATTGCCGTTGGTGGGGCAGATGGCCCCGCAGCCGGCCCGCACTACCGGTCCCATGCAGACCTTGCCGATGTGGTAGAGGCAGACGTTCTCCTTCAGTTTGCACTCGACGCAGAGGGGATAATCGGGGATAGGCGGCTTCTTACCCAAGAGGAGCGCCTTGACGACCTTGACGAACTCCTCGCGGTCAATGGGGCAGCCGGGGATAAAAGCGTCCACCTCGATCACGGCGCTGATGGGCCGGGCTTCGTAAGTTTCGTACCACTCCGCCTTGTCCCCGTAGACCCAGCGGCGGACGTCCTCCAGCGGATGCAGATTCTTGAGCGCGTTGATGCCCCCCAGATGAGCGCAAGCCCCCAACGCGACGACGATGTCGGCTTGGGCGCGGATCTTCTCCAGGCGCAGTTCATCGGACGGACGGGTGCAGGAGCCTTCGATGAACGCGATCTGGTAATCCTCTCCCTTCTCGGTCATCGCCTCGCGGAACTGCACGATTTCCACAGCGTCGAGCAAGTCCAGGTGGGTCTGGAGTGCATCAATCACCGTCAGTTGACATCCCTCACAACAGGCGAAGTCAAAGAAAGCCACCTTCGGTTTGGGGTTTGGGGTTTGGGGTTTGGAATTTGTCATCACAATGCCTCCTCGACGCCCTTGATCTGGGCGTAAGTGAAAACTGGCCCCTCCTGGCAGCAGTACAGGTTATTAATCTGACAGTGGCCACACTTTCCTACGCCGCACTTCATCCGTCGCTCCAGCGAGAGGTATATTTGCGTCTCCGGGATGCCCTTGCCGAGCAACTCGATCAACACGAAGCGGTACATAATCGGCGGGCCACAGGTGATGGCGACGGTATTGCGCGGGTTGACGCTGATCAAGGGGAAGAGCGTGGTAATGACGCCCACGTGCCCGTCCCACGTCTCGTCCCCTCGATCCACAGTGATGTAACACTCGACGTCGTCTCGAGCGACCCACTCGTCCAATTCATCACGGAAGAGCAGTTCATCAGGGCGCTTGGCCCCATAGAGGATGATCACCCGCCCAAATGAGCCGCGCTCGTCGAGCACCTGGTTAATGAGTGAGCGGAGCGGGGCCAGCCCCAGGCCGCCCGGTGCGAAGAGCATGTCTTTGCCGCGCATCTTCCCGAGGGGAAAACCACGGCCAAAAGGCCCACGGATGCCCACCCAATCTCCCGGCTGCATGCGGTGCAGCGCGTTGGTCACGTCGCCCACACGCCGTACACAAAGTTCGAAGGTGCCGTTGGAACGGCTGGGTGAGGAGGTGATGGAGATAGGGGCCTCGCCCACGCCCAGCACAGAGACCATCACGAACTGCCCCGGATCGTGGCCCAAATTGCGTCCGTCTGGCAACTCGATGGTGAACAGTTTTTCCAGCGCGGTCATCTGCTCCACCTTGACCAGACGGGCCATCTCAGGTGTATAAATGGATGTCGTCATTGTCCATTCCCCCTTATGCCGATCCGTGGATAGTGTTGAAACCCTCAACGATGCTGATGTGTGCTACGCAGGTGCGGATACAGCGACCACAGCCCACGCAGCCCAACATGCCAAACTTCTCGTAGAGGTATTTCCCCTTGCGCATGAAACGATGGCGCTGACGGGCCGCTCTGTCCTGGCGGAAGTTCTCACCGCCAGCCACGCGGGCAAACTCGTCCAACTGGCAGGAATCCCAGCACCGTCGTCGTTCCCCCTCAGTCAGCGCCATATTCACCTCGTCGAAGACGTTGAAGCAGTAGCAGGTGGGACAGACGTTGGTGCACGAGCCACAGGACAGGCAACGCTCCCCCAGTTCATCCCAGATAGGATGATTGTAGGCAGTGCTCAGCAGGGCCGGCAGTTCGGCTGCATCGAAGTCCAAACGGTAGGTGAAGCGCGGCCACTTGGCGCTGAGCACCTCGTTCAGACGGCGAATGTCGGCCTCAGTAGCCTCACGAGCAGTCCCGTAGCGGGAGAGAAGGTCCTCCCCCGCCTCTGTCGCCACGTCCACCGCGTAAGCCAGCCCCAGGTCAGTCAGGTGCAGGTCATACCCCTCATCGGCAGTCAGCGTTCCCATACTCTTGCAGAAGGAGTGCTCGTCGCACGGCTCCAGGCATTCCAGGCTGACGATGATAGTCTGTCGCCGCCGCTCCAAATAGTGAGCATCGGGG
>QMOC01000403.1 GCA_003648085.1 Chloroflexota bacterium | reverse complement strand
GGGGGACGTAGACCGGGCCTTTGCCGAGGCGGACGTCGTCGTCGAGGGCACGTTCAAGACCCATAAGATTTACCACATGCAACTGGAGCCCAAGACCGCCGTCTGCTGCCCGGAGAGCGACGGTGGTCTCACCGTCTGGGCGACGACGCAGTCCATCCATAACGTGCGCATCCTATTGGGCGAGATCTTCGGCATCCCGCTCAGTAAGATTAATGTCAAGCGCGTGCCCATTGGTGGCACTTTCGGCTCCAGCATCCAGATGAACCCGCCGATCCCCATCTGCGCGGCACTGGCGCTCAAGGCTCGCCGCCCGGTCAAACTGACGCTGACGCGGGAAGAGGATATGCACGACCATACCCGCTACCACACTCAAATCCACCTTCGGCTTGCCGCTAAGAAGGACGGCACGTTGACCGGCGCGGAGATGGAACTGATCACCGACATCGGGGCGCACAATATCCAGCCCTACTCCTTCCTGGGAGTGTGCGTCGGCTGGCTGGTCTCCCTTTACCGGCTGCCCAATGTGCGCTACCACGGCACAGCCGTCTACACGAACAAAGCGCCCTCCTGCGCGATGCAGGGGTTCGGCAATCCGCAGGTCACCTTTGCTACCGAGTCGCTGATGGATGAACTGGCCGAGCGCCTGGGTATGGACCCGATTGAACTGCGGCTCAAGAATTACATCGGCCTGGGGGACACTTTCTGGGGGCAGGGGCCGCTGGTGCGTTCCGTCGTCCGGAGCGACGGGGTGCCGGAGTTGTTGCGCCGGGGGGCGGAACTTATTGGGTGGGAGAGGCGAGGGAGCGAGTCGGCGAGGAAGCGAGTCAGCGGGTCGGCAAGTCAGCGATATTGGCGGGGGATCGGGATGGCACGGGGGTTCCACACTTCTGGCGCCGGCGCACCTCAGCCGGGGGACGTGATTGACTTCTCCGGCGCGATGGTTAAAATCAATACCGATGGCTCGGTGGATGTTGTGACGGCCCTAATGGATCACGGTGGGGGCACGCTGGAGGCGCTGGCCAAACTGGTGGCCGAGGCGCTGTGTGTGCCGCTAGACAAAGTCAACCTCGCCCCTGCCGAGACCCGCTCGACGGTCTACGATGTCTGCACTCACGCCACGCGGGGCGTCTATGTCGGTGGCGGCGCTGCTGTGAAGGCTGCGATGAGGGTGCGACAGGAACTGTTGGAGACGGCTGCCCATTATCTGAACGTGATGCCGGATGCGCTGACGATAGAACTCGACGAGGAACTGGGACAGGGCGTTGTCTACGCCCCGGCGATACCGGAACGACGGATGACTATCGGGGAAATCGCCACCCGCTGCTGGAGCGAGAGTTGGAAGACTATTGCCGCTGTGGAGAGTTACCGGGCGGTCAACTGCCCGCCGGCTTATGTCACCGTCTTCGTCGAGGTCGAGGTGGACACGTGGACCGGCCTGGTGCGCACGGTGCGGGCTGCGATGGGCAGCGACTGCGGCACGGTCATCAACCCTGATCTGGCAGCCGGGCAACTGGAAGGGGGGCTCTTGAAGGGCGCAGGCTTCGCGCTCTACGAGGATAACGAGTGGGATACCGAGGGCCAGTTGTTGTCCAGAGGCTACATGATTGACGCCAAGATACCCGGCGTCGGCGAGAGTCCGCATCTAGACGATTTAAGCGTGTATTTTGCGCATACTTACGAACCCAGCGGGCCCTTCGGTGCTAAGGGCATCGGTGAGGCGGCGACGAACCCGGTCGCAGCGGCCTATGCCAACGCGATCTACAATGCCATCGGTATCCGGTTTTATGAGTTGCCGATCACGCCGGAGAAGATATTGGAGCGAGTCAGCGAGTCAGCGAGTCAGCGAGGAAGCGAGTCAGCGAGTCAGCGAGTCGGCGAGTCAGCGAGGCGGCGAGTCAGCGAGGGAGTGAGGTAGGATGACGAATTCACACATTCTGGTGAATGAATTTGAATACCTGGAGCCCACGTCGGTGGAGGAGGCAATTTCGCTGCTGAGTCAATATGGGGGTCGCGCCCGTGTGCTGGCGGGCGGCACCGATCTGATCGTCCAGATGAAGATGGAGCGCCTGGCCCCTGAGTACCTGATCAGCATCCGCAGGGTCCCCGGCCTGGAGGGGATTGTGTTTCGGGACGGTGATATGCGCATCGGTGCACGTACATCCATCCGAGCGATCCGCAACAGTCCACGGGTTCGGACCTACTACCCGGCTCTGGCGGAGGCGTGCGCTTCTTTCAGCACCACTCAGGTGCAGGTGATGGGCACTATCGGCGGAAATTTGTGCAACGGCTCACCGGCGTCCGATTCCGCCCCGGCGCTGATCGCCTTTGGCGCGGAGGCGGTGGTCGTCGGCCATGATGGGAAGAGACGCTTGCCGCTGGAGGAGTTCTTCCTGGGGCCGGGCGAGACGGCCCTGCGAGGGGGTGAACTGCTCACTGCGGTCGTGCTTCCGCGGCCGCAGGGGAGCACCGGCAGTGCGTTCCTCAAAGTCTCCCGCGTGACTGCTGACATCGCCAAGGTCAATGCAGCCGTGGTGCTGGTGCGGGAGGGGCGATGCATTGCGGACTGCCGGTTGGCCTTCGGCTCCGTCGCGCCGACACCGGTGCGGGCCAGAGAGGCCGAGGCACTGTTGGTCGGGAGGGCCTTTAATGCTGACCTCGTTGCCGAGGCTGCCCGGATTGCATCGGAGGAAGTCGCGCCCATTGATGATGTACGCTCGACCGCCCGGTATCGGCGGCACCTCGTGCGCGTCCTGGCCCACGATGGGCTGCATATGGCGTGGGAACGGGCGGGGGAGCAGGGGAGCAGAGGAGCAGAGGAGCAGAGGAGCAGGGGAGCAGAAGGGCAGGAGGCAAGGAGCAGGAGGCAGGATTTCACGCAGCATGCAATACGAGACACGAAACACGAGATCGAACTGACGGTGAATGGCGTCCGCCAGCGGCTCTGGGTGGCACCTAACGAACTGTTGCTCAACGTGCTCCGTGAGAGGCTGCAATTGACCGGGACTAAGTATGGCTGCGGCATCGGTGAATGCGGGGCGTGCACTGTTTTGATGGACGGCAGGCCGGTGCTCGCGTGCCTAGTGCTGGCAGTCTCGGCCCACGGGAGCGAGATCGTTACTGTGGAGGGACTGCAAGGGCCGGATGGGGAATTGGACCCACTGCAAGAGGCGTTCATCGAGCACGCGGCCTTACAGTGCGGCTACTGCACGCCGGGTATGTTGATGACAGCCAAGGCTCTGCTGAATGAGAACCCACATCCCAGTGAAAATGAGGTACGGGACTACTTGAAGGGCAATCTATGTCGCTGTACCGGCTACGCCAGTATTGTGCGTGCGGTGATGGGGTGTGC
>QMOC01000402.1 GCA_003648085.1 Chloroflexota bacterium | reverse complement strand
CTCGTCGCGATGAGCCCGGAAACCCAGGGCCATCATCCGCTCGACCAGGTACCCGGCCACGGCGTCCTCCTCGCCGGACGGGCTGGGGATGGAGAGCAGTCTTTCCAGAAAAGCAATCTCGTCCATCATAACCTTCAGTCTCCCTCCCGAAATGTTATCCGGCAACCGCTTCGCCCTACATGAACAATGTGCTTACTGCGTCGGCAATGAACTTGCCGCCGAAGAACAGGAGAAACCCTCCACAGAGGGCAAAAATCACCTGCTGAAATCTCCGCCCAAAGAACTGCCCGCCTCTGAAGGATATGACCGAGAGAAAGTACAGCCATCCTAGATCGCACAGCCAATGCACTACTGCCAGGGAGACAAAGCCCATCCAACCGAAGTCCATCGAGCGTGATATGAGGGTGGCGCCAACCGTGGCCCACCACACAAGAAAATAGGGATTTCCCACCGATAGCAGCATCCCGGCCAGGATGGGCGAGCGGGCATCGGCCCCTGGTTCTACGTTTGAGCGTTGGATGCTGCGGAACATATCGAGGCCCATCAGCAACAGGAACAGGCCCCCTACAAGGGCGATGATGGCTCTCACGTGGGCTCGGGCCAGAAGGCTACCGAGCCCGTAAAAGATAAAGACCATCAAGGGGAACTCGACAATACCATGGCCGACGGCGACCAACCCGCCGACATGAGGGGACCTGCTCCCTTTGCCCACGGTTACAGTAGTCAGCGGCCCAGGGGCCATCACTCCCGAAAGGGAGATCAACGACGCCTCCAAGAGAAAAGCCAGCCAAGTCATCGCTCACCTCCAGAATGCCGACCCAACACCGTCTCCACCCGTTCCACTACTATGTCCACCTCCTCCTCGCTTATTACCAACGGCGGCAGGAAGCGCATCACCGTCGCTCCGGCGGAAAGGGCCAGAACGCCCAGTCCGGCCAGACGGGCCAGATAAGGCGCGGCCTTGACTTTCAGTTCCACCCCCACCATCAGGCCCAGCCCGCGCACTTCCCGCACCAGGGGCGAGGGGATGGCCGAGAGGCCGGCCTGGAGCCGCGCCCCCAGTTCGGCCGCCCGCCGGGGGAGATGCTCCGCTTTGATGTAGCGGATCGTCGCCAGCGCCGCCGCGCAGGCCAGGGGATTGCCGCCGAAGGTGGAGCCGTGGACCTTCTTGGGCAGGTCTCCCACCCGTGGGCCGATGAGGACGGCCCCCATCGGCAGGCCCCCGGCGATGGCCTTGGCCACGCACATCAGATCGGGCCGCAGGTCGTAATGCTCACAGGCGAACATCCGCCCCGTCCGCCCAAACCCGGTCTGCACCTCGTCCACGATGAACAGCGCCCCCCGCTCCCGGCACAGCGCCTGCACCCCGCGCAGGTACTCACCGTCGCCGGGGATGACGCCCCCCTCACCCTGCACTACCTCCAGGATGACCGCCGCCGTCTTCTCGTCCACCGCCTGTTCCATCCGCTCCAGCCGATTGTAAGGGACAAAGGAGAAACCGGGCACCAGCGGCTCGAAGGGCCGGCGGTACTGCTTGCGCCAAGTGGCGGAGAGAGCGCCGAGGGTGCGTCCGTGGAAACCGCGCATCGCGGCTATCACCTTTTTGCGCCTGGTGGCGAGGCGGGCGAACTTGAGCGCCGCTTCGACCGCCTCCGCCCCCGAGTTGCACAGGAAAGCCCGCTCCAGTCCCGGCGGAGCAACGCGCACCAGTTCCGCCAACAGCCGGGCGCGTCGGTCGTTGTAGAACCCATTGGGACAGATGACCAGCCGCTCTGCCTGCTCCGTCACGGCCTGGATGACGGCAGGATTGGCGTGGCCCACGTTGGCGACGCCGTGCCCGCCGACGCAGTCAATGTACTCCCGTCCCTTGGCGTCCCACACCCGCGCCCCTTCCCCGCGCACCAGGACTATGGGTTGCCTGGGATAGAGGCCGCTGCCGTGGCGCTCCTCCAGCCCGATGATCTCATCATTCTCCATTCTCCACTCTCCATTCTCCATTCTCCATTCTCCACTCTCCATTCTCCCTACCGTATCACCGTCCCCTGCCCATCCAGTGCCCGGCGCACCGGCTCTTCCACCCGCCCATCGGCGATGACCACCTGCCCCACACCGTCGCGCAGAGCCTCGATGGCCCCCAGCAGTTTCCGCTTCATCCGCCCCTGGGCGTAACGATCGAGACACTCCTCAGCCTGGGCCAGTGGGATGTGGGGGATGAGTGTGCTTTCGTCGGCAACGTCGCGTAGCAGGCCCGGTACGTTGGATAGGATGATAACTTGCTCTGCCTTCAGTGCCGCGCCGATGGCCGCCGCCGCCCGGTCGCCGTCCACGTTCAACGCCTCGCTTTCGTAACTGATGGCCAGCGGGGCCACGACCGGGGTGTAACCGGCCTCCAGCAGCATTTGCAGCAGCCCGACGTTGACCCGCTCGATTCTGCCGCTGTACTCACCGCGCAGCACCTTCCGCTTGCCGTTCTCCACGATGCGCAGCGTAGATTTGCGCTTACCCTCCAAGAGCCGCCCGTCCAGCCCCGAAAGGCCGATGGCGTTGACTCCCAACTGCTGCAGCCGTTCCACCAGCAACTTGTTGATGCGCCCTGCCGCGACCATAGCGAAGATCTCCAGCGTCTCGCGGTCGGTGTAGCGGCTCACGTGGCCCGAGACCGAGGTGACGAAGCGGGGCGGGTGCCCCAGTTTCTCGGAGATGACGTTTGTCTCGTGAGAACCGCCGTGCACCAGCACCACCTGCTCGCCCTGCCGTACCAGTGCGGCGACATCGGCGCACACGGCCTCCATATCCAGCCCTTCACCACCTCCGGCTTTGACGATGATCATACTGACCTCTTTGGGGGAACGGGTTGTGTCTGGTGCAACGGATAGGTAACGGATAAGCGGATGAGTGGGCGCCACGGGTCAAGGCAGCGCGACGCCTTCCTGAATGAACGACGGTCAAGATTGACCCCTCGCCAGGCCATCCGTTTATCCGCACTCCATCCGTTGCGCCCTGACCCCGGTAAGCAGCACCACCTGCTCGCCCTGCTGCACCAGTGCGGCGACATCGGCGCACACGGCCTCCATATCCAGCCCTTCACCACCTCCGGCTTTGACGATGATCACACTGACCTCTTTGAGGGAACGGGTTGTGTCTGGTGCAACGGATAGGTAACGGATAAGCGGATGAGTGGGCACCACGGGTCAAGGCGTCGCGCCGCCTTCCTGAATGAACGACGGTCAAGATTGACCCCTCGCCAGGCCATCCGTTTATCCGCTCTCCATCCGTTGCGCCCTGACCCCGGTAAACAATTACAAATTGACAATACTGAAAATTATATGTATAATTATTCCGATAATCGGAG